>CAZCWE010000052.1:7091-14603 GCA_964502285.1 uncultured Spirulina sp.
GGTTCAGGAGGTTGATCAGTGATTTTTTTAATCGCGCCATATCGCTGCAACAAACGCGGACAACTCACATATACAATGGGCTGACCCGGACAAAACACCGGGAGCCAAACTAAAGACGCATATTCAAACTTGACATAGGCTTCAGTTGTGCCGCCATCTTCATTTGAGGATTCTTTATTATTAACCTGTTCTGATGATTCTCCTTGATTGTTTTTTGCTTTCTTTCCCTTTGCCGGATGGCCAAAGACTTGATATTCCTGTTTTTGATCATCTGCTTCGATCTTATTTTCACGATCGCGCCGGCGCATTTCGGCGCGAAAACGTCCCCGAATTGAACTACCAGGAATGATACCCGTTTGGGTGAATTGATCGCGAAAAATCAGATTTAAGTTTCCAGTTTCTTCCCCTGCCGCTGCACCCACATGGAGCGGCGCAAGGGTTTTAATCATGCCATAGGCGGTTTGATACATCAACGTAATTCCTCTGAATCAGAATCAATAATAAAATTGTCTAAAGGTAGAGCTAAACCTGTGCCGAATTGTTGATAGGAATACCCCTCTTTTGGGAACCAATGATCTGGCCAGTTTTGCCAGGGTAGATTGAGGCTTTCTGCAAGGATATAAATCGCACCTGGCGGTACGGCATAACGCCCCCGCGAAAGGAGTCTGGGGGGTTCCTGCACGCGCTCATCGGGTGGGGTATGTTGGGGGTCTAAGCGACCGAGACGGTGGCGTATTGGGATGGGTTTGGCGGTGAGTAAGGTGGTGATTTCGATGGGGTTTTGGTGGGGGTTGGGATGCGGCCAAACGGGTTCGTCAGATTGGCCACGCACTTGGGGCGATCGCAGGGAACGACGATTAGACCCCCACACCGCTGGGGTAATCGTGGCAAAGGCGCGATCGCAGGGTTGCACTAACAATTTTCCTAGTGCAGAATCGGGGGGGATTTCCTGACAGGTTAAGCTCACTAAATGCCCTTCGCCACCAAAGCGATACCAACCGGGTTCTACGGCATGATTGCAAAGATAGACTAAACAGTAATTGGGGTCTAATTCGACGGTATTTTCTAAAAATAAACGCCCTTCGACGGTTATTCTTTGATCGCGCCCTAATTCAGGATGTAAATGGGGATTAAATTGCCAAGGTTCGCTTTTGATTGTCGGCTTTTCTGGATTCGTGGGATGTAATTTTTGCCATTGATCAATGGGTAGCCAAGTTTGGGTTTGATATTTATCATCGGGGGCTGTTTGCCATTGCCGATCAATATAGACTTGCCATTTTTGACGGGCTGGATGCCATGCCAGTTGATACTTAATTTTGTTGTCAGTGACTAAACAATTGAGGGGAGTTGGCACATAAATATTAACAGGATTGTTTTGCTCTGCCCAAAATGGCCCGGCAAATTGATAGTTATGTAAGTATTTTTCATCTTGAGTGATTTCGGCGTGTTTACTCGCGGTAACTAAGCCCGCAAAGGTGAAGACGCTGGGGGGGAAGTGTCGGCCTGCTTTGCCGACTAGGGTATCGGGTGAGAGGAAAGGGCCGGCACTGCCATAGAGATGACCGAGGGGAGTTAAGCGAATGCAATATCGAAATGGATCGCGCCTTATTTCTTTCGCTTTTGATTCATTTTTAGCTTGGGCTTGTACCATTATTGTTCCCCTCCTAAGAGTTGCAAGCCAACATGGGCAAGGGCGATCGCCCAATTGTTAAATGCTGTCGCAATTTGGTTATGATGATATTTTTTAGGGCTGTTTTCAGCCTGTGGAATTTCATAATCTTCAAACCGATCGCGCCCGCCTAGAATTCCCGTATGATGTTCACCATTAAACCATTGCCCACAATCTTCAATCATTGACCAGTTAAAATCAGGATTTTTGGGTTTAAGATGTTGTTTGAGAATCGCGATCGCAACCTTCGTATAGTCTTTCACCTGCTCCTGTTCGATCTTTTGCGGTACTTCAAAAGCGTGTCGGGCTTCTAAATGACCAATATCGCGATAAAAATTTGTCCAGTTACAGTCTGCATCTAAAATCAAACCCAACAAATGCCACGGACAAGTCCATTCAAGATGAGTCCCACTGTTGAAAAGAATACGGATCGCGACGCGATCGCGCCCCCCACTCTTGGCACTGCGTTCAGCGTCACGGCAATGTTGCAAAACATCCCGTTGGGGGACATTGGGGGCAGTCCAAACTAAGCCCATACTGACGGTTAAGGGGGGTAAGGACGGGGGCGGTTGCTCGCCTTCAAAATAGGTTTGATATTCTGCCCAAAGCTGGTCAAATTGAGATAGCCACGATAACCAATTTTTTGCCTTTAATTTATCTTCATTGCGATACAGTACGCCGAGAAAATCATCACCACCAGCATAAACGATGCGATAATCTGATTCGTTGAGAGTATCACCTATTCTCTGTGTTAAGTTTTCTCCCCATTTCATGAGTCCGTGACTGAGATCATGGGTGGCTTTGGCTTCGTTAAAACCACTCTCTTTGAGGTGTTTTAAATAGTCGCCAATTTTATCACCGTCACCCATAAACCAGGCTGTCCAGGTGTTTGTATTAAAGCGGTTTAAATCAGTGAAGCGATCGGGAGTTTCGATAGGGGGAAACCCTTGGGGTACTTGGTCTGCGATAGACTCAACGGTGATCAGGCGTTTAACGAGTTCGGGGATACTCAGTTTTTCCGTTTGATCGATGATCGTGCCACCCCACTGGGAGGACAGTTGTTGGTAAAATTGCTCGACTTTTTGGGCGCGTTGATGACGGGATTCGGTTTTGGGATGATACACATCCATGCCTGGCCATGCGATCGCATCCATCCCCGATAAGGTCGAACTTTCCCCTTGCCAATTGACTCCCACCCAAGCGCGACACCGTTTGAGTTCATTCATTTGTTCCCGCACATCACTGAGGGAATCATCAGCGTCGCCCACCACGTAAAACCATTCCCAGGTGTATTTTGCCCACAGTTCCCAGGAACGATACCAAGTAGCATAATTTTGATATTGATCAAAACTTTCGATTTCTAAGCGCACCGTTTCGACGAGTTCTTTCCAGGCGCGATTGAAGGCTTGCTTTAAACTACGTTTTAAAATTTCTGGGGGCTGACTGTTGGCGTTTTGGGCTAATAAAATTTGGTTGGGTGTACCTTGGGTGACATTCACTAAGGCAGGGGAAATGAGTTCCCATCTAAGGCTTTTGGCTTGTTCACAAAGGGTGCGGGCAAGGTATGACAAAATCAATGAGCCACCATACAGATCGCGCAATTTTCGCGACTTTTCAATAAATCCTTGGACGGGCGCAAACGTGACAGCAGCGTAGGACATTGTTGAAGGCAGAAGGATGAAAGCAGAGCAGGGAATATTTTCTCTGTGGGGGCGGATTCAATCCGTCCATCCCGCGCTTGGGTGCGAATGCTTTGGGTGCAAGCGTTGCGCCCCTACAGGTTGAATAAATTAGAACACTGAAAATCAATACCTATTCAGGATAATTGCATATATTTTTATTGCTGTAGTTCTTTAATTAATTCTCAAGGTTTATTTATTGATCCTTAATCATAATTTTGGCATTTTTACACAGAGAAGTGATTAGGTGTGTTTTGGTTGTTTCAAGATGAAGATTTATGATCTTTTTGTGCGGTTTCCTAATTTTTATATGGCATGGGATCGCGTCCTTCAGAATCAGGGCTGTGCAGGGATTGATGACCAAACGATCGCATCCTTTGCCCACCAAGCGCAACAGAATTTAAATCGGCTGCGCGATCGCGTCTCCCGTGGTGTTTACCAGCCGCTCCCCTGGCGACAGTTTTGGATTCCGAAGTCGGGGGGCGATTGGCGCGAGTTGCGTGTACCAGCGGTGCGCGATCGCATCGTGCAACAGGCACTCTTAAATGTATTAGTGCCAATCATGGAACGGGAGTTTGCCCCCGTCAGTTTTGCCTATCGTCCGGGGCGATCGCATCTCATGGCGGTGCAGCAGGTGGCGCAATGGCGAGACCGGGGTTATGAATGGTTGTTGGATGCGGATATTGTCAAATATTTTGATCAGTTGCAACATGGGCGGTTGTTGGCAGAAGTAGCAGAGCGGTGCGATCGCGCCTGGTTGTTGCAGCTCATTGAAGCATGGATTACGGCGGGGGTGGTCACGCCCCAGGGTTTAGTGATTCCGCAGCGGGGGATTCCCCAGGGGGCGGTAATTTCGCCGTTGTTGGCCAATATTTATCTGGATGATTTTGATGAGTTAGTGATCGGCACGGGGTTGAAATTAGTCCGGTATGCGGATGATTTTGTGGTGCTCGCTCGGACTCAGGCAGAAATTCTTGAAGCACGGGACTTGATTGCCCATTGGTTGGATTCGATGGGGTTAACATTACATCCCGAAAAGACGCGGATTACGAATTTTGACCGAGGGTTTCGGTTTTTGGGTCATGCGTTTACGGGGGATCTGATTGTCCCGATTAAACGTCCCCGTTCTCTCTCTCCATCCCGATCAAAACCGTCCCATCTCTATCTCCCTTCTCCTGGGGGAGAAGGATTAGGGATGAGGGCTTGTGTGGTTCATGCGGAGGATTCGGGGATCAAACCAACGGCGATGGAGTTGGCATTAGTAGAAGCATTGAAGGCTGAAGAAAAACCGATTCCGCCGCCGTTATTTGTGGTTTTGGGCTACGCGATCCGTGAACAAACATCAATTCCGATTATTTCTAAAGAACAGGTTTGGGAGGTGGAAATGGCAACGTTATATCTCGTCGAGCAGGGGACAATCATTCGGAAGGAGCAGGGACGGTTTCGGGTGAAGCCGCCCCAGGATGAGGCGGTGGAAATTCCGATTTCTGAGGTGGAGGGGATTTTACTCTTTGGCGGCATTGAACTCACGACGGCGGTGATGGAGGAATGTTTGGCGGCACAGATTCCGGTGGTGTTTCTGACGCAGTTGGGTGAATATAAGGGGCATCTTTGGGCAGATGAGGCGCGATCGTTTCCGATTCATTGGGCGCAGTATGAGCGGCGCATGGATTCGGGGTTTGCGCTGGAGGTGGCACGGGCGATCGTCTGGGGTAAGCTCATGAATTCTAAGCAGTTTTTGCTGCGGCGAAATCGCAAGCGATCGGTAGCAGCAGTGCGGGAAGCGATTGAGGGGATAACGCGGGATATTGTGGCAGTGGAGGAGGCTATTTCGTTGGATCAGTTGCGGGGTTATGAGGGAGTAGCAGCGGCGCGATATTTTGGCGTGTTTGGTCAATTGATTAAGCATAAGGATTTGACGTTTGATGGGCGGAATCGTCGCCCGCCGAAAGATCCGGTTAATTCTCTGTTGAGTTTTGGTTATACGTTGCTCTATGAGAATGTCTTGAGTTTGTTGTTACTGGAGGGGGTGTCGCCCTATATGGGGAATTTCCATTATGGGGAGAAACCCAAGGCGTATTTGGCATTTGATTTGGTGGAGGAGTTTCGGTCGCCGATTGTGGATAGTTTGGTGATGAAGTTGGTGAATACGCCGTTGATTCGCCCGACGGATTTTCAATGGCCTACGCAGGAGGGGGGAATCTATCTGAATAAGAAGGGCAAACGGGTCTTTTTAAAACAGTTTGAGTTGGCGATGAGTACCAAGACTTCTCACCCGGATTTGAAGGGTCAGGTGTCCTATCGTCGGGCGATTCATCTACAGGTTCAACGCTATAAACGGGCGGTGCGGGATAATCTTCCCTATGAGGCGTTTTTACGGACGATGTGATTTGCCCTCACTCAACCCTCTCCCACGGGAGAGGGCTTTGGGGTTGATGTGTTTTTTGGGGTCACTATTATGTTGGTTGTGGTGGTTTATGATATTCCGGATGATCGGCGGCGCAATCAGTTGGCGACGTTTTTGGAGGGGTATGGGCGACGGGTGCAATATTCGGTGTTTGAGTGTTTTTTGGATCGCGATGCGATGGTGAAGTTACATCAACAGGTGTTACGTCGGGTTAAGCCGGAGGAGGACAATGTACGGTTTTACTGGTTGACGGCGGAGGCGGTTAACCAATCTTTGGCGATCGGCAGCGAGCCGCCCCAGGAGCCGCCCAGTTTCTATATTATCTAGGCGGGGTCTGGGTTTGAGGGGTTTCGGGGCTGGGGTATCGACGGGGGTTGGGGAATGGCTGAAACTCTCTTTCTTGCGTTGAACTGTGTCGATGCCTGATGAACAGTGGGGTTGCGCGGATGGTTTTGAGGGGAGAACTCGCAAGGCAAGGGGTAAAATGGGGGTTGTGTCGATTGAGTCGCCAGAGCCTGCTCTGGGTAAGGCTCCTGAGACGAGCACCCTACCGATGGGTTCAAATCGGATTAATTGGAAACTTGTTGATGGTTAAAGTACCCCCGATGATACGGAAATCGTTATCCCCTACCGATGGGTTCAAATCGGATTAATTGGAAACGGGAAAAACGCGTCCCGATAGACCCCACTTTCACAGCCCCTACCGATGGGTTCAAATCGGATTAATTGGAAACCCGACCGAAGTCGGAGTTGGGATCAATGCCCCCGGGATTAGCCCCTACCGATGGGTTCAAATCGGATTAATTGGAAACAAAAATGATTCGGTCCCCGAGGATCAGAATGGGTTCCGCCAAACCCTACCGATGGGTTCAAATCGGATTAATTGGAAACCTAATGAACTGCCCTCCCTTCTGCATGACTGCTTCGGGGCCCTACCGATGGGTTCAAATCGGATTAATTGGAAACTTAACATCACTCCCAGAGAGAGAAATGCAGTAGTAAGTCCCCTACCGATGGGTTCAAATCGGATTAATTGGAAACTCCGTCCGGATATGTCCCAGACCGCAGCTCAAATTATTAATTCCCTACCGATGGGTTCAAATCGGATTAATTGGAAACCCGCGATTGCAGCCAATCTCTTTTTCGTCTTTTTTTTGTTCCACAACCCTACCGATGGGTTCAAATCGGATTAATTGGAAACCCCCCTGAAAAACGGAGTTTGCCTGGGCAACATCAGCAACGCCCTACCGATGGGTTCAAATCGGATTAATTGGAAACAAGGGACAATGCCTTGCTTAAAACAATAACGGTTTTGGTCCCTACCGATGGGTTCAAATCGGATTAATTGGAAACCACTCCTCTTGGTTTGGGACTTGGGTAATCCCGGATCCAGGCCCTACCGATGGGTTCAAATCGGATTAATTGGAAACAAGGTGCTAAAATATTTCGACCAGTGGGATGTATCACCCCATATGGCCCTACCGATGGGTTCAAATCGGATTAATTGGAAACCCAGCGGGGGGTGCCAACGGTGTCTCCTTGGGCGGGGTTGCCCCCTACCGATGGGTTCAAATCGGATTAATTGGAAACGAGGCAGCTTGCTCTGGCGAGAAACCTAACTCGTTTTTCCCTACCGATGGGTTCAAATCGGATTAATTGGAAACTCTACGTACAGATTATGGGTAAGATTTGGAAGGTAAAGACCCTACCGATGGGTTCAAATCGGATTAATTGGAAACTGGGTGAAGTTAACCATA
>CAZCWE010000053.1:0-3836 GCA_964502285.1 uncultured Spirulina sp.
CATCGGACGAACAGCCCAGAGCCGCCGCTCTCCAATCCTCCACCTCTCAGCCGTCGGTTCCGGCGTGGATGGAAGTGAGTTTTTGGGGCGATCGCCTCACGGAAATGCCCGCCACCCTCAACCCGGCCCAACAGCGAGAACTCAAAGCCTTACGGGCTGAATTGGGGCTGATGCTTGATCCTTTCCCCACACCTCCCCAAACCCAGGAATCCCCGTCGCTCCTCCGACCCACCGATCAATCCGGTCGTGATCGCGGCGCGATCGCGACACCGCCGGAGCCAACACCGACCCTGGAAATCGCGCCAGACATTGAACTGACCCCCTTACATTTCCCTTGGGCGCGGGCAGCATCAACCCCCGTTACGCCAACGGCTCCCCCCACGGAGGAAGCCGCGATCGCATTCAATCCCGAAGCGGGAGAGCAACAGATTAATGCGGGTGTGAATGCGATCGCATCGGGCTTAATCGCGGCGGAATCCTTTAGTTTTTGGCCCTCGAAAACCAAGCAAATCACCCCCAACCCCACCGATGAGGACATAGAGCGCGAATTTGAGATTCAAAGTCCCGATGCTAATCCCGATGACCTAGATGCTGGTGATCCGATCCCGGTCAATCCGTCGCCGGTCGATGCGGATGGCAATGCCGTCGGGGAACTGTTCGAGGGGCTGCAATTGGCCCTGTTTGCCGTAGGGAATCCGATTATTCCCGCCGATGGCCGGTCTACGTTGCCCCTCGAAGGCACGATCACCACAGCCACGGGGGAACGTTTCACCGAGTCCTTAATCGTGACCCTGACGACGAGTGCGGGGGAATTTTTGGGCAGTGATTTTGATGAGGATGCGGCGGGGTTTCAAGTGGAAGCCGTGGATGGCAATTTTAAGGCGTTGCTGCGTTCGACCTTGGAAACGCAACGGGTGCGGATTCGGGCGGCGGTGTTGGATTTGGTGGAGCAGTTGGGCGGCGACGATGCGCGTCAGCGTACCCATCGCTCCCCGGCAGAGTTGCCCCTCGTGCCGGAATCCGAACCCCCGATCCTCGAAGCCTATACCCAAGCGCAATTCACCACCAATCTTCGTCCCTCGTTGGTGTCGGGGGTGGTGAGTTTTCGCGTTGGCCCCAGGGCGACGGATTTTTGGGGCAGTCGGCGGGACTTTTTGCATCCGGACTATCTCGATGATGTGACGGTGGATGTGGATGCGTCGGTGTTTGCGATCGGGCGCAGTGGGGATTGGTTGTTTACCGGCGCGATGAACAGCGATCGCCCCCTCAATGAAACCTGTGACGGCATTTCCCGCCTCTTCCGTGGGCCGCAACATTGCGAGCAAGACTATCCCGTCTATGGCGATAGTTCCAGCGTGGACTACCTCACCCCCTCCATGGACAACTACTATCTGCGCCTCGAACGCACCCCCGACACCCCCGGAGCCGAGCCGGATTATCTGATGTGGGGCGATTATCACACCACCGAATTCGCCCGCAGTTCCCAAACCTTCACCGCCAACACCCGTCAGCTCAATGGGTTCAAAGGCAATTACAACTTTGGCAACGTGCAGATTTCCGGCTTCTACAGCGGCAACGTCAACGGGTTTCAACGCGACACGATCGCACCCGATGGCACCAGCGGCTATTACTTCCTCTCCCACCGTCTCGTCATCCCCGGCAGTGAAAACATCTTCATTGAACAGGCTTCCCTCGAACAGCCGGGCCTCGTCCAAGAACGCCAAGCCATGCAGCGCGGCCCCGATTATGAAATTGACTACGATCGCGGCACGATCCTGTTTCGTCGTCCCATTGAGCGGCTGAATAGCGATCTGTTTGGCGATGATCTATTGCAGCAGATTGTCGTCACCTACCAATACGAAGGCACCGAAGACGAAAACACGAATATTTTTGCCGGTCGTGCTCAGTACAATTTTTCCCGCGACTACAATCGCCCCAGTTGGCTGGCGACGAGTTATTGGCAAGAGGATATGGGCGATCGCGAATTTGAACTCTACGGCGCGGACGTGAATCTTCCCCTCGGCAAAGACGGCAGCTTGATCGCAGAATACGCCTACAGCGATGTCACCGTGGGCAACAGCCAAGTCACCGGAGCCGCCTACCGCCTCAAACTCACCAAAAAAATCAACGACCCCCTCAGCGTCAACGTTCACTACCATTCCGTTGAGCGCGGCTTTGCCAACGAAGCCACCACCTCGTTTCAGCCGGGCCAAACCCGCTACGGGATTGGCCTGAATGCTCGCCTCGACGCGACCACGGGCGCGACCGTCAGTTACGACTACGAAGCCAACTTTGGCACGTCCTTGGCAATCAATAACGACCTCGATCTCTTCGACAGCAACACGATCACCACCGTTCAACCCGCCAGTGATACCCCCCTCGACAACGAAACCCGCACCTTCCGCGTCGGCCTCAGCAAAAAAATCGGCACGGTCAACACCTCCTACGCACTCGTCAACCGCCGCCGCACCGACAGCCTCAACCCCGACCTCAACAGCAACGCCTCCCAATT
The DNA here is from genome assembly GCA_964502285.1 of uncultured Spirulina sp. Taxonomy (GTDB): domain Bacteria; phylum Cyanobacteriota; class Cyanobacteriia; order Cyanobacteriales; family Spirulinaceae; genus Spirulina. The sequence goes on from CAZCWE010000053.1 coordinate 2,513, forward strand.
CGTCGCCAACCTGCTCGCCCCCCTCACCAACACCCTCACCTTCCGCGCCCAACACGAACTCGCCATGGGCACGGCTGACCCCATCTATCCCAACCGCACCACCGTCGGTTTGAATTGGGCCGTTGCACCGGGCATTGATCTGCGCCTTGCCCATCAGTTTATGAATGGGGGCCTCTTGGGCGATAACTCGATTACGCGGATCGATACGGTGGCAACGCGCAAATTATGGGGCAATACCGATATCACGAGCCGCTATTCCGTGATTGGCGGGATTAATGGCTGGATGGGGCAAGGAGCCGTAGGGCTGCGCCATCAGTGGGTGATTGAGCCGGGTTTGCGGCTGAATGTGGGCTATGAGCGGGTTTTAAATGACCTGTTTGGCACGACAGCCGCCGGGCGACGAACCGCGCAGGCCGTGGCGACGGGCCAAACGGCGGCTTCCCTCGGATTCTTTGGCGGTGAGTCCTACAATGCGGCGTTGGAATATACCGCCAACGCGAATTTTCGAGCCTCGGCACGGGTGGAGCGGCGCATCAGTTCAGCGGGGGAAAATCTCGTGCTGGGGGCGGCGGCGACGGGGAAAATCACCCCGGCATTAACGACGCTGTTCCGGTTTGAGCAGGCGAGTTCGGCCAATGGGTTGCTCGAAGCGTTGCCGGATACGGTGAGTGTGAAGTTGGGCTTGGCCTATCGACCGCCGGAAGACGATCGCTTCAATGCCCTGTTTAGTTATGAATATCGCCGCAATCCCTCCAGTGTGCCGGAAACCCTCCTGTTTGGCACAGGGACGCAGAGCCGCGACCATACCCTCGCGATGGAGGCGATCTACGCCCCCGATTGGCGTTGGGAATTTTACGGTAAATATGCCCTGCGCCACAGTCAGACGGATCTAGCGCAAAATTTCAGCAACAGCAGCGCGATCCATCTAGGACAAATGCGGGTGACGCGCCGCCTGGGGTATCACTACGATGCGGTGCTCGAAGGGCGGGTGATTGGTCAGCCGGATGCGGGCTATACGGAATTGGGCGCGGCGGTGGAATTGGGTTACTATCTGACGCCGGATCTGCGGTTTGGGATTGGCTATAGTTTCGGGTCGGTGAGCGATCGCGACTTCAGCGGCTACCGTTCGGATCAGGGGCTGTATTTCGGGGTGACGATGAAGGTGAATGAACTACTGCGGGGCTTCGGTCGTCAGCGCCCCGTTCCCTCGGAACCTGATCCAGCCGATGCGTCGGAGTCCGAATGAGCGATCCTTCAGGCAATTTAGATCCGAACGCTCAGGCTTCGACAGGCTCGGCCGTCACAATGCTTGAGATTGTGATGG
>CAZCWE010000053.1:3877-5661 GCA_964502285.1 uncultured Spirulina sp.
TGTGTGGATAAAGTTATTCACCGTCGTCCGGAGATTTTCGCCGTTAAAGGGCTTGGTTAAATATTCCGTCGCTCCGGCGAGGCGGCCTTGCACTTTGTCAAACGCGCCGTCCCGCGCCGTCAGCATGATGATGGGCAGTGATTTGAATTGCGGTAAACTCCGCACGGTGCGACAGAGTTCTAAGCCATCAACTCCCGGCATGGTGACATCCAAAAGGAGAAGATCGATGTGTTGATGATAAATCGAAGACAGCGCGTCCACCGCATTATCAGCCAGCAAAACGTTATAGTCCGCTTCGAGAGCTTGGTGGATCATTTTGCGCATGATCGGGCTGTCGTCAACGGCTAGAATTGTGGGGGCATGGAGGGATGGTGCAGACATAAAAAGAATTTCTCCGCCTTGCAAATGAGTCTCAAGGGATTAAGCCTGAGTTCAGGGAAATCCTAGAACAACAGGCGCGATCGCAATCCTGAATTCTAGGCTCCACTTCTATTGTTTCCGACAGGTGCGGATGTTGACGAACTTTAGGGACAATTCAGAACAATACTTTAACTCTCGCCCCCGGATTATAAACCGTTGTAACAAATTCACCGCTTGTCTTCGGTATTCATTAATGCTTGTCACCGGCAAGCGTTGAAATCGAGTTTCTAAGGTATTGGGGGCGGCGCGATCGCTTCCACGATTGCAAACGTCACAGGGGCGATAGTTTAACCCTAGACGGTTCGCGTTGAGAAAGGCTGATTTAGTCTGCTTCTAGCATCCGAACTTCGATGATGCTGCCTTTAAAGTTATAGGTCGGGCCATCGAGTTCGAGGGGGGTTCCGATCTTAATTTGACTTTGATTCACCACAGGCACACCATCGGTGATTTGGGCATCCGTTTTGAGGGTGATCAGAAAATCAGTGCTGAAGCTTTCGACGGTGCGGGGTTCGGGCATGGACTTCACGCTCCCATCGGGTTGAGGTACCAAAACTTGGCGTTCAAGCACTTGAATCGTTTCGATCGCAATATCGCCGCTGGGCTGATTGCGCACAATAATATTGGTGCTGGGGGTTTCTTCCAATTGATTGATCAGATTTTGGGGACTCCGAATGCTTAAGCCGCGCACCAAGACATCGAACTCAATCGTCTCAGCAGTATTCATCTGAGCAATTGATCCAGTGGTGCCGGGAAACAAAAAAATGCCGATGACCACCAGCACCATAATCAGGGCTGCACCCAGATCCAGAATACTGAGTTTGCCAAATAAGCGTCCTTTGGAATCCAACATTGCCGTTACCTACTTTTGAACGTGAGGAATTTTCACTGCGATCAGATTGTACTGGTTTAGGGTAATCGTGAGCGAATGGCGGCAGTGAAGAACGGTGTATGCTCTTGAGGGGGTGATGGATGAATTGCAACATTCAGACCGGCCTGGGTCAAGCCTGCGGAAAGTGGATCACGCTGGGGTCTAGCGGCTATCGTTTGAATGGATGCAAGGCCAATCCATTGGTTGAAGGATGTGAGAGCAGTATAGAGATTATGGTAAGTCGTCGATCATTTCTATGGGGGAGCGGGGCTGTGGCGTTGGCTCCGGTGTTGAGCGGGTGTCAGGCGCGGCCGGGGGCGTTGCAGATCCGGGCGTTGAATCAGTCGATTCCGCCCCAGGTGATCCGTGAGTTTCGCACGGCGATCGCCCAAGAGCAGATCGCCCTGCAACCGGAGGCAACCCTCGCCGATCTGCTGGCACTGTTGCAACGGTGGCAAGAAGAACCGGAACCGGTGTCCGATCGCTGGGATTGGCT
>CAZCWE010000053.1:5695-14437 GCA_964502285.1 uncultured Spirulina sp.
GATCGCCGCCCTCGTCACCCTAGGGGATGCCTGGCTCGCCACGGCGATCCGCGCCGGATTGATTCAACCCTTGGATCTGGCTACTGTGACCCGTTGGGCCCAAGTCCCCCCCCGCTGGCAGGCCTTGGTACGGCGCGATCGCGACGGCTTCGTCAGTCAAGATTCCGCCGCGCCGCTCTGGGGTGCGCCCTACCGCTGGGGCACAACGATGATCGTCTATCACCAGGACATTTTTAAACAACAGGGCATCGCCCCCCCGACGGATTGGGCGGATCTGTGGCGACCGGAATTGCGCGATCGCATCTCCGCCATCGACCAACCCCGCGAAATCATCGGCCTCACCCTGAAAAAACTCGGAGCATCCTACAACACCTGGAACCTGAACACCCTCCTCCCCAGCCTCGAAGCCGAACTCACCACCCTCGCCCCCCAAATCCGCTACTACAGCAACAGTAAATACCTCCACCCCCTCGCCATCAAAGAAACCTGGCTCGCCGTCGGCTGGTCTACGGACATCATCCCCGCCCTCACCAACTACCCCCAACTCCGCGCCATCATCCCCGCCGCTGGCACGGCTCTGTGGAGCGATCTCTGGGTTCAGCCCGCCACTGCCCCCCGCACCGACCTGTCTCAACGCTGGCTAGATTTCTGTTGGCAGATGCGATCGGCCCAAAACATTTCCCTCTTCACCGACGGACTTTCCCCGATGCTCTCCGCTCTCCCCCTTGACCAATGGCCCAAAGACCTCCAAAACGCCAGCCCATTCATCCCCAGCGCCGAGCTTTTCAACCGTAGCGAATTCCTCGAACCTCTCCCGATTTCCACGCAGTTGCAATATGATACATTGTGGCGAAAGCTGCGTTCTCCCAGCCCATCTAGCACCTGAAACCCATGGCCTTCATCGATCCCCGCACAGAATTTGCCTTTAAACGCATTTTCGGTTCTGCTCAGAGCGCCGACCTTCTCGTCAGCTTTCTCAATGCCCTGCTGTACGACAGTCAGCCCGTCATTGAAGCCACCACCCTCCGCGATCCCTACCTCACCGTCCAGTTACCCGGCGTGCAGCATTCGCCCCTCACCACCCGCGCCCAACTGAACGGTAACAACACCTGCGTGATTGAATTGCAGGTGCTGAACCTGCCCACCTTGGGGAAGCGGGTGCTGTACAACGCCGCGAAAAGCTATGGGTTTCAAATTAGCCGCGAAGAAATTCAGCGGGATGTCAACCCGTTGCTTGCCCTGACCGTGGCGGATTTCACGATGTTTGATCAAACCTCCGATGTGTTATCACGGTTTGCCCTCCAAGAAGTGGAAAAAGGGTTTGACTATCCCAATAATGAGTTGGGCTTGGTGTTTGTGGAATTGCCCAAGTTTCAAAAAGAATTGCATCAGTTAGAAACCCTGGCGGATTTTTGGATTTATTTCCTTAAAAATGCGGAAAAACTCGACGCACCGCCCGACCCGTTACGCCAAGTGCCGGAAATTCGCCAAGCCTTTGAACTGGCACGGGAAGACCAACTCAATCGCGAAGAGTTTGATGTGTACCAACAGCAACTCTTTTTCATTGCAGATCAGCGGCGATCGCTCTCCTTCGGTCGGGAAGAAGGCCTCAAAGAAGGGGTGGAAATGGGGAAAGTCCAAGGGATTCGCGAAGGGGTCGAGCAAGGCCGCACCGAAGGGGTTCAAGAAGGGATTCAACAAGGTCGCGAAGAAGGCTACAAAGAAGGGGTGCGCCAAGGGAAAAACCAAGGGATGCAACTCGGTCGCCAAGAAGGGGTGCAATTGGGTCAACAGGGGATTGTCATGCGTCTCCTCAGTCGCCGGTTTGGCAAGTTAGAGCCAGAGGTGCAAAAAAGTATCAAAGCCCTCTCCAGCGACAAGTTGGAAGCCCTGGCCGAAGCGGCGTGGGATTTCATCACGGACTTGGAACTGCGCGAGTGGTTGGAGGCGAACGGTTAAGGAGATTGACCCAAAAGAATGTACCTTGTAGTGCCATGACACAACTAAATTTGGTGATTTGAGGGCTGAGGGTCGTCGTTCGCGCAGCGTCTCCGCAGGAGATAGCCCGGACGCTTACCCTTCGACTTCGCTCAGGGTGCGCTAATCTACCTTTTTCGCTGTGTCGCGACAGTAGGGTGCTGTTAGGCGATAGCCGTAACGCACCATCTCAACTCGCTACCTTACTTCTGGCCGCCTTCTTCTCGCTGCTCTGACTTCACTGTTTGGGAGTCTACTGTTCAGATTGGGGCATCAATTCCCCGGAGAAAATCCCCACCCCCATCCCCTGCATCGGGATTTCTTCTCGATCGGGGGAGTCGCTATGATAACAGGGCACACATTACCCGTTATTACTAAAGTTAATGCCTGAGTCTGTTGTGGATACCATCGGGGATACGCTGACCTTACCGCCGTTACCGATTCATCGTCCTCTGCTCCTGATTGGCCACGGCACAAAAGATCCGGCTGGCCGTCAGACGTTTATTGATTTTGCAAAAGCCTATGAGGCCCTCGATCCGGTACGTCCGGTGATTCCCTGTTTTTTGGAGTTGACGACACCGACGATCCTCGAAGGGGTGGAACGCTGTGTGGCGGAGGGGTTTACCGATTTATCTGCATTGCCGATTTTGCTGTTTGCGGCCCGCCATAACAAGTTTGATGTTACGAATGAACTCGATCGCGCCCGTGGCCTGTACCCCCAGGTGACGTTTAATTATGGTCGCCATTTTGGGATTACGCCGCCGATTCTTGACCTGTGGCGCGATCGCCTCGCCCAACTCGACACCCCCGAACATAATCCCCAGCAAATTTCCCGCGAGGAGACGGTGTTGCTGTTTGTGGGGCGGGGTTCGAGCGATCCCGATGCCAATGGGGATGTTTGCAAGTTAGCGCGGATGGTGTGGGAAGGCAGCGGCTACAAAACCGTTGAAGTCTGTTTCATCGGCATTACCCATCCTCGCCTAGAAGACGGGTTTGCCCGCGCCCGCTATTACAACCCAAAACGGATCATCGTCTTGCCCTATTTCATGTTTACCGGGGTGTTGATGCAGAAGATTTTCCGGATTGCCGACGAACAGCAGGCCCAATTCCCAGAGATTGACGTGACCTGTTTGCCAGAAATGGGGATTCATCCGCAACTGTTGCGGGTATTGCGCGATCGCGAAATCGAAACCCAAACCGGCCAAGTCAACATGAACTGCGAAATGTGCAAGTTTCGCCTCGCTGCCCTCAATGGAGCCGAACCCGGCCATCACCACGGCCACGATCACGGTCATCACCACGATCACGCCCACGGCCACGACCATAACCACGGTGCGCCCGATCCCTACGCCGAACCCCAGGCTTACCACGATCGCATCTGGCAAGTGCCCTAGCCCCCCTCACCCGATGGAATCCGGTACAATGCCAACGGCAAACCCAATCTATCCCTCTGATCAACCCATCATGATCACCCGTCGTCGTCTGATTACCGGATTCCTCATTTTCTGTCTCAGTCTCCTCGGCTGTGGCCTCACAGCGCCCAGCGCCCACGCCCTCGGCGGCAAACAGCCCCCCATCGGCCAATCCGCCCCCGACTTCACCCTGCCCACCAATAGCGGCGACGGTGAAATCAGCCTCTCGGACTATCGCGGCCAATGGGTCGTCCTCTATTTCTATCCCAAAGACTTCACCGCCGGCTGCACCCTCGAAGCCAAACGCTTCCAGCAAGATTTATCCCAATACAGCGATCGCAACACTCAAATTCTCGGTGTGAGTGCCGATGATGTGGACTCCCACCAAGAATTCTGCGACAGCGAAGGCTTAAAATTCCCCCTCCTCGCCGATCAAGGCGGCAGCGTCAGCAAAGCCTACGGATCTTGGCTGGGTTTCGTGTCCCTGCGCCATACCTACCTCATCGATCCCGACGGCATCCTGCGGGAAACCTATCTCGGTGTGCGCCCCGCGATCCACAGTGCTGAAGTCCTCGCCCGCCTCGACGAACTCCAGGCCTAGGGTCAAACCCTGCGGCTCCCTGGGATAGTCAAGACTTTTTCCCATGGAGCCAATAGGTCATCATCTCGCCCCGGCCTTTGATCGTCTGCATCCCCCGCTCTTCTAGGACATAATCCTGCTTCAGGCGTTGATAGGTGCTTTCTGTCACCTGAATCTGACCCGGTTCGCTCTGGGATTCCATCCGCGAGGCCACATTCACCGCATCGCCCCAGAGGTCATAGATAAATCGTTTGAGACCAATCACGCCGCCAATCACCGGCCCGGTATTAATCCCAATCCGAATTTGCAGCGGGTGGCCAAAATCGTCGTATTGGTGTTGCATGTGGTGGCGCATGGCGAGGGCCATATCTGCGATCGCCCCCGCATGGTTCTGATGGGGTAGCGGTAACCCCCCCACCACCATATAGGCATCCCCAATCGTCTTGATCTTCTCCAACTGATACTGATCAATCATCTCGTCAAACGCCGAAAAAATTCGATTTAACGTCCCCACCAACGCCAACGGCTCCATCCGCGCCGCCAGACCCGTAAACCCCACAATATCCGCAAACAAAATCGTTGCAGCTTCAAAATATTGTGTTGGTGATTCGCCTGACATCTGCAATTGTTTCGCGATCGAAGCGGGCAAAATGTTGAGTAATAACTGCTCAGAACGGTCTTTTTCTAATTGCAGTTCCGCCGTGCGCTGTGCCACACGCTTTTCAAGATATTCATGGGATTGGCGTAGTGCCTCTTCTGCTTGCTTCCGCACCGTGATGTCCCGAATAATCACGAGAACCTCGTCCTGTTCCATCGGTACAATGCGGACTTCTTCGTAATATTTTCGATTTTGAATCGTGATGGTTTGTTCGTAGGTTTGGGCGAGTTTAGTATCAAGAGCGTGCTGAATTTGTTGAATCCGTTGATTCGCTAGATCCGGAGGGAGGATTTCACGAATATTCGCATTTTTTTCACTCTCTTTTGCGGCGTTAAATTGTTGCGTATCATTCCCTTGCACAACCCCTAAATAGGTTCCATCCCGTGTCATCCGAATCAGCAGATCTGGAATAGCAAGAATCAACGCCTGATTTGTTTTTTCGCTCCGTCTTAACTCAACTTCGGCTTGCTTTCGTTGGGTAATATTCCGCATCATACAGAGGACAGAATTATGGTTATAGGGCATGATCTGAGATTCATAGATATAGTTTTTCTGCTGAATCCAATGATCATGCTCAAATGTGTAAGAGTTTTGTGTGGCTAGCACCGTGTGAATGGCATTGAGGTATTGAAGTGATAATGTTTCAGGAAAAATGGTGTAAATAGTTTTCCCGATATATTCTTTGACATTTAAAACCTGAACCGGAAAGATGCCTTCCGCTTCAGAAAAGTCTAATAAAATACCGTGATAATTAATCTCAAAAATTAAATCGGGAATCGCCAGGAGCAGGGCACGATTACGAGATTCACTCTGACTTAATGCTTTAAATGAAATCTGAAGTTGCTGGGACAGTAAATTAAATGCTTTATTAAATGCAACCCCTTCAATAATCCGAATAATTTTAATAATGCTCAGTCCTTTAATCGTTGTGAGGCGAACTGGTGTGATTAAAATACGAAAGGCTTTTGGAACCCGTAAGAGTGTGGCATATTTTTGAGAGGGAAAGAGGATTAATACTAAAGACACCAGAAATGTCAATGTATTCCAAGGGTCATAAAAATATCGCCAAAATCGAGGACTATACAAATAAAGACCGACTAAATTCTCAAAAATCAAAAGTATCAGGATTGACTGCAACAATAGACTGGAGACCAGTTGAATAATGTCATGGGGTGGGATAAATAATTGAATAATTAATAAAATAAATTCCAGAAAAATTGCCACTAGGGTAATAATCTGAAATGTCTGAGATTTGATGAGTTTATAGAGAATTTTTTTGCTTGAATTCATGGGTGAGCGGCAAGACTGAAATCAACTCTATAGCGGAGGTCAATGGGGTTATGGCAGGTGAAATAAGAGGATTCAAGCGATTACTCACAGGACTTAGTAAAGTTTACGGCAGGATCAACGATTGAGAGGATATCTCGATGGCTGAAACCCTTATTTTTCGTTGCAGCATTGAGAAAATTGCCAAGTCGTGTACTCACCCTAATTGATTTGGCTGATGCGATCGCTTCCATTATATCGAAGCGATTAATTCCTCTTGTTGATGCCATGGCGGTGCTGGAGTGCGATGGGAATGCTGTGAATGGGGGCTGCAATATTGGGCTGATTTCAGCATGAACAAGGGGGCGAAACAATTGTGGGTCTAAAAACCGCCTTGATGGAGGGTCATTTCCATCAGTAATTTTTGTGAACTGCGGCTTTGATCGGGGGCAGGAGGACGGCGTTGCACGTAGGAGCCATCGGGTTGGAGTTCCCAGGCTTGGCGATTGTCGGCGAGCATGATGCCGAGGATTTCCTGGAGGTCTTCGCGCAGGTGGGGGTCATCGATGGGGGTGACGGCTTCGACACGGCGATCGAGGTTGCGGCGCATCCAATCAGCAGACCCAATGTAGATTTCTTCGTCGCCTTGGTTATGGAAGTAAAAAATTCGGGAATGTTCCAGGAGGTTGCCGACGATGCTGATCACGTTGATGTTGTCGCTAACGCCAGGAAGACCGGGGCGGAGACAGCAAATCCCCCGGATGATCAGGTCAATGTGGACACCGGCTTGGGAGGCTGCGTAGAGTTTGGCGATGATTTTGGGATCGACGAGGGAGTTCATTTTGGCGACGATGCGACCGGATGCCCCGGCTTGGCTGTGGGCGACTTCGCGATCGATCAGGGCGGTCATGCGATCGCGCAAATTCACTGGCGACACCAACAACCGCCGATAGGACTTCTGCCGAGAATAGCCCGTCAGATAGTTAAACAAATCCGTGAGATCTGCCCCCAAATCATCCCGCCGACTGAGTAACCCCAAATCGGTATACAGTCGCGCCGTTTTCGGGTTGTAGTTGCCCGTGCCGATGTGGACGTAGCGGCGAATATGTTCTTCCTCTTGGCGCACCACCAGGGTGATTTTGGTATGGGTTTTCAACCCCACTAGGCCATAGACGACGTGAACCCCAGCCCGCTCCAGTTGTTTCGCCCATTGAATATTATTTTCCTCATCAAACCGGGCTTTGAGTTCCACCAGTGCCACCACCTGCTTCCCATTTTCAGCCGCCGAAATTAAGGCGTTGACAATGGGAGAATCGCCGGAGGTGCGATACAGCGTCATCTTAATCGCTAAAACCTGGGGGTCTTCTGCTGCTTGGGTGATGAATTCCTGGACGGTGGCACGAAAGGAGTGATAGGGGTGATGCAGGAGCAAATCCCCGTGGGTAATCAGGTCGAAAATATTTTCGCCATCGTCGCGATCGAGCTTGTGTTTGGCTTCGGCGGCTTCGAGCATCCGTTGAATCCGCAGGGGGACGATGGGAGTCCAGCCAGGATCTTTGAGATGGGGTAAGGGGAGCCCGGCGAGGGTCATTAAGTCATTCAAGCCAAGCAAACTTTCAAAGGAAAAGACATCGTCATCCTCGAGTTCCAATGCCCGCATCAACATGGCGCGAACGCTGTCGGGCATCGAGGCTTGGATTTCCATCCGCACGGCAGACCCGCCAAAACGACGCTTGCGTAATTCTTGCTCGATCGCTAACAGGAGATCATCGGCTTCGTCTTCTTCCACGGAGAGGTCGGCGTTGCGGGTGATGCGGAAGGGGTAGCATTCTTGGACGTGCATCCCAGGGAAGAGGGTGTCGAGGTTGTGGGCGATCACCTGTTCGATGGGGATGCCCGTCCAAACGGCGGGGACTTCTCCGGCTTGGCGCAGGTGTTTGGGGAGTTTGATGAAGCGGGAGAGGACGCGGGGGACTTTGATCCGGGCGAAGAGTTCTTCGTTGGTGTCGGGGTCTTTGACGAGGACGGCGAGGTTGAGGCTGAGGTTGGAGATGTAGGGGAAGGGGTGGCTGGGGTCGACGGCGAGGGGGGTGAGGACGGGGGAAATATGTTCGTCGAAGTAGTCGTGGAGGTATTGGCGCTGTTCTTGGTTGAGGTCTACATGGTTGACGAGGTAGACTCCTTCGCTGGCGAGTTGGGCGCGGAGATGGTGCTCAAAGGTTTGGTCTTGCTGCTGGAGGAGGGGGCGCAGGCGTTGGGTGATGGATTCGAGTTGGTCGCTGGGGCTGTAGCCGTCGGGGGTGAGTTTGTGGACATCGGCGGCCACTTGTTGCTTGAGGCCGGCGACGCGCACCATGAAAAATTCATCGAGGTTGGAGCTGAAGATGGCGAGGAATTTGAGGCGATCGAGGAGGAGGGTGCGATCGTCGAGGCCTTCGGCTAAAACGCGATAGTTAAATTCCAGCCAACTGAGTTCACGGTTGAAATAATATTGCGGGTCGGTGAAGTCGATGGTGGTGGGAGATTGACGGGAGGAGGTTTTAGCCATGACCGCTGGGCGAACGACAAGAATGTTCTTTAGATCCTAGCCTGAGAGGCGACGATGCTAAATTATGATCCTGTTAAGACGTGCGATCGCACCCCAATTACATCGCACCCCAATTTATGAAGAAAGCGAGCCCAAAGCTCGCACGACAAAAATCCTGATGATTCATTCTGCCTCGCACAGGGGTTTAGAGCGTTGCGGGGTTTCTTTCCCCTTGGGCGAGGTTCTCTGATTACTCTACCGCTTATACATAAATCAATCTCAAGTTCCAGAACTATCGTGATCCCCCCTAGCCCCCCTTTTT
>CAZCWE010000054.1:0-14343 GCA_964502285.1 uncultured Spirulina sp.
CAGTGTGACGGCCGAAGCGATGAAGGATGGCGATCGCATCTTGATCAACCTCTCCACGCGCCTCATGGGTCGCGCCCTGGCTGAAGATGCGATTCACCCCGAAACCGGGGAGGTGATCGCCACCCGCAACCAATTCATTGACGACGACCTCGGCGATGCCATCGAAAAATCGGGAATTGAGAAGATCCAAGTGCGATCGCCCCTCACCTGCGAAGCCGCCCGCTCCGTCTGTCAGCACTGTTACGGCTGGAGCCTCGCCCACGGCAAACTCGTCGATCTCGGCGAAGCCGTCGGCATCATCGCCGCCCAATCCATCGGCGAACCCGGCACTCAACTAACGATGCGCACCTTCCACACTGGGGGGGTCTTCACCGGAGAAGTGGCCCGGAGCTTCAAAGCCGATGCCGCCGGGAAACTCCAATTCGGTAAAAAACTCCGCACCCGGCCCGTCCGCACCCGCCACGGCGATGATCGCGAACAAGTGGAAGTCCCCGGCGATCTGATCCTCACCAGCACCAGCGGCGAGAAATTCACCTATCCCCTCACCGCCGGCTCCCTCCTCTTCGTCACCAAAGGCGACACCGTCGAAGCCGGTCAACTCCTCGCCGAAGTCTCCCTCACCAAACGGCAAAAATCCACCGAAAAAGCCACCAAAGACGTGGCCTCTGACCTTTCTGGGGAGATCCGGTTTGATCGCCTCGTCAGCGAAGAAAAAACTGACCGTCAAGGTAACATCACCCACATTGCCCAACGGGGGGGCTTGCTTTGGGTGCTAGCCGGGGAAGTCTACAACCTGTTGCCGGGGGCCGAACCGGTGGTAAAAAATGGCGATCGCGTCGAATTCGGCGATGTCCTCGCCCAAACCCAACTGCGCACCATCCACGGCGGCGTTGTGCGCCTCTCCTCCGGCAGTCGGGAAATTGAAATCATCACCGCCTCCGTCCAACTCGACCAAGCCAGCGTCCGCCGTGCCACCTCCGGCACCCGCGAACAATACATCATCCAAACCGCCCACGGTCAGCAATTCTTCCTCAAAGCCACACCCGGCACCAAAGTCCAAAACCACCAAGTGATCGCCGAACTCAACGACGACCACTACCGCACCCAAACCGGGGGAACCGTCAAATACGCAGGCGTGGAAACTGGCAAATCTCGCGGCAAAAAACAAGGCTACGAAGTCACCCAAGGCGGCACATTACTGTGGATTCCCGAAGAATGCCACGAAGTCAATAAAGACATTTCCCTGCTGATGGTGGAAGAAGGGCAATATGTCGAAGCCGGTACCGAAGTCGCCAAAGACATCTTCTGTCAATCCGCCGGGATCGTCGAAGTCGTCCAGAAAAACGACATCCTCCGGGAAATGGTGATCAAAGCCGGGGATCTGCACATGCTCGACGAACCCCCCGCCGTCGATGCCGACGGTCAACTCCTCCAGCCCGGCACGGAGCTTTTCCCCGGCTTCACCGTCAGCGAACTGAAATACGGCGAATATGTCGATACCCCCGAAGGCCTCGCCCTCTTGCTGCGTCCCGTCGTCGAGTATCAAATCTCCGATAAACCCGACGTGCCGTCCCAAGACTCGATCAACGGTGATGCCGGTCAGCAAATGGGGCTGCGCGCCATCCAACGCCTCTTCTTCAAAGACGGCGAACGGGTGAAATCCGTCGATGGGGTTGAACTCCTCAGCACTCAACTCGTCCTCGAAATCGAAGACAAAGTGGCCAACGAACACGGCGACGTCGCCACGATGAGCGCGGATATCGAGCTGATCCCCCACGATCCCGACGACGACAACACCGAATATCAACTCCAAATTGTGGTTCTTGAATCCCTCGTGATTCGGCGGGATATGGATGCCGACACCACCAGCGGCGGCACGCGCACCCATGTGGTGGTGCAAGATGGAGACGAAATCGCACCGGGCTCCGTGGTCGCCCGCACGGAAATTCAATGTAAAGAAGGCGGCCTGATCCAGGGAATTCAAACCGAAACCGAAGCCATGCGCCGGATCTTGGTCACCCGGAATACGGACTTGATCACCCTAGCCCTCGACGCTGACCCCATTGTCCAAGAAGGCGATCTCGTGGTGGCCAGTCAGGAGCTTGCCCCTGGGGTGAGCACCTTTGAGTCCGGTCAAGTGTTGAGCATCAATGAGCGTGAACTCATCCTGCGGCGGGCGCGGCCCTATCGTGTGTCGGCTGGGGCATTGTTACAGGTGGGGGATGGTGACCTGGTGCAACGGGGGGATAACCTCGTGCTGCTGGTGTTTGAACGCTCCAAAACCGGAGATATCATTCAGGGTCTACCTCGGATTGAGGAATTGCTTGAAGCCCGTCGTCCCCGTGAAGCCTGTGTCCTGGCCCGTCGTCCGGGGGTGGGTCAAGTGGTGTATGACGCGGATGAAAGTGTGGATATTAAGGTTGTTGAAAGTGATGGCACGATCAGCGACTATCCCATCAGTCCCGGTCAAAACGCCCTCGTCTCCGACGGTCAAGAGGTGAACATTGCGGAACCCCTGACCGATGGACCCGCCAACCCCCATGAAATCCTCGAAACCTTCTTTGAATACCACAAAGAAGAGATCGGCGACTACCAAGCGGCCTTAATTGCCCTGGAAAAAGCCCAACTGTTCCTCGTGGATCAGGTGCAGGGGGTGTATCAGTCCCAAGGGATTGATATTTCCGACAAGCACATTGAAGTGATTGTGCGGCAAATGACCTCGAAGGTGCGGATTGACGATGGTGGCGACACGACGATGTTACCGGGCGAGTTGATCGAACTGCGTCAAGTGGAACAGGTCAACGATGCCATGGGAATCACCGGCGGTGCGCCAGCTCGCTATACGCCGGTGCTGCTGGGGATTACGAAGGCGTCGCTGAATACGGATAGTTTCATTTCGGCAGCGTCGTTCCAAGAAACCACACGGGTCTTGACCGAAGCGGCGATTGAAGGTAAATCCGATTGGCTGCGGGGTCTGAAGGAAAACGTGATCATTGGTCGCTTGATTCCGGCAGGAACTGGGTTTAATGCGACGGAGGATCTGCCCATGGGTGGCGGGTTTGATGCGGAGAATAGCAACGATTTTGGGGCGACTCCTTCACCCCGCACCTTAACGGAGGGCTACGGCGGGCGCGCTAATGGGGACTATCCCCGCGAGAATCGGGCACTGGATGAAAATATGGTGCTTGATGATCAAACGGCGCGAGCGTATCAGTTGGATAGCCCGGATGCAGGTTCATCCCCTTCGTTCTTGATTGACGAAGAGGAGTAATGCGGCGTTGAGTTTGGTCATCGCACAAGGAGGGAGTCCCCTCCTTGTGTGATCTTGAGATGTTGTGTAGAACAGGCAAAGTTGTGTTAGAAAATTCGTCTTCGGTTTCAACGTCGGCCCATGCTCACCCCCACGTCCATGACGCAGAGGTGCGGCGGCAAATTATCAATCGACTGTCTCGGATTGAAGGCCATATTCGGGGGGTTAAGAATATGGTGCAGGAGGATCGCCACTGTCCGGAGGTGTTGGTGCAAATTGCGGCGGTGCGGGGTGCATTAGACCGTGTGGCTCGGATGATCCTGGATGATCACCTCACAGAATGTGTGGTGCGTGCGGCTCAAGAAGGCAATATGGAGGCAGAAATTGAGGAACTTAAATCGGCGCTCGATCGCTTCTTACCCTAGGGAGAGTCGCCAGCGTGTAGCGATCCGATGGTTGAGTTGTGTGGGTGAAGTTGCGATTGGCATGGGCTGTGCGATCGCATTTTCGGCACTCCATGCCCAGGCCCGCTCTCTGGGTGGAGATGCCATCTCGACGGTGAGTTCTGGCGAGATTGACCTGGCTCAAATCACCATTTTTCAGGCGATTGTCTTGGGGTTTGTCCAGGGCATGACGGAATTTATCCCGATTAGCAGCACGGCCCATCTCAAGGTTGTGCCGGTGATGTTGGGGTGGGGTGATCCGGGGATCACGTTTACCGCGATTATCCAATTGGGCAGTATTGGGGCGGTGCTGTGGTATTTTTGGGCGGACTTGTCGGAATTAGCCACAGGGACGATTCAAGCCCTCCAAAAGCGGGATTTTCAGTCCCAAGCCTGGCGAATCTCTCTGGGGATTGCGATCGGAACTGTGCCGATTGTTGTTTTTGGCCTTCTTCTTAAAGCACTGGTTCCGAATTTGGATGATTCCCCGATTCGGAGTTTGCCCTCGATTGCGATCGCTTCGATTGTGATGGCGATCCTCCTCGCTGTGTCCGAAAAAGTGGGGCAACACCGCCGCACCTTTGAGACACTCTCCACCTCCGATGGAATCTGGATGGGACTGGCCCAAGCCCTGGCCCTAATGCCCGGTGTCTCCCGGTCGGGTTCCACCCTCACGGCGGGTCTGTTCATGGGGCTAGAACGGGCGACGGCGGCTCGATTTTCCTTCCTCTTAGGACTGCCGGCCATTACCCTCGCGGGCCTCGTGCAGTTAAAAAGTGATGTGATTGATGTGGGGGTTCCCAATGCGGCGTGGCTGTCGCTGATTGTGGGAACGCTCTCGGCGGCATTCTTTTCGTACTTGGCGATCGCCTGGCTGATCAAGTTTCTCCAAAAACAAGATACCTGGGTTTTCGTGTGGTATCGCTTGATTTTTGGGGTTGTGATTTTAGGGGCGTTGGGGATGGGGTGGCTCTAGACATATCGGATGCACTCACTCCAATAGGGGGACTGAACCGGTATCAGTTGGCAGAGGGATTAACGGTATGATCCAAGGGGTTTAATGGTGGGGATGGGTTAGGAATGGGACAACGGGATTCGCTGCAATCGATTCTAGAAGCGGTGTCAGCGGGCTATCTCAGCCCCCAAGCGGCAGCGGCAAAATTAAGCCAAGTCAGCCACGGGGAAACGGGCTATCACGCGATCGCGGACTTTGCCAAGATTGACCACCAACGCCAAGCCCGCACCGGCTTCCCCGAAGCGATTTGGGGCCAAGACAAGACCCCCGACCAAATTGTGCAAATTTTCCAGGCGATGCAGCGTCACCAAGCGATCGCCATGGCAACCCGGATCACGCCCGCCGTTTTTGCTCAGTTGCAACCGCAGTTGCCGGAGTTGCGCTACTACGAAGCCGCCCGGATTTGTGCCCTAGGCGCACCGGATTCTCGCCGCCTAGGCACAATTACCCTGCTGACGGCAGGCACGGCAGATCTCCCCGTTGCCGAAGAAGCCGCCGTGACGGCCGAGTTAATGGGGTTTACGGTGGAACGCTTGTGGGATGTGGGCGTTGCCGGAATTCAGCGGTTATTGCGCCATCAAGATGCGATCGCCGCTGCTGATGTTTTAATCGTCGTAGCGGGGATGGAAGGCGCATTACCCAGCGTCGTCGGCGGCCTAGCAGATTGCCCCGTGATTGCCGTCCCCACCAGTATCGGCTACGGGGCCAGTTTCGGCGGCTTGACCCCTTTATTGGCCATGCTCAATTCCTGCGCCGCCGGGATTGGGGTCGTCAATATCGACAATGGCTTCGGGGCGGCTATTCTCGCCGGGCAAATCCTCCGCACTGCTGAAAAATTCGCCCAATCTCGCCCCTGAACCCCGAATCTCCGCCCAATTCGTAACATCGGTAACAACCCCAAGGAAAAGCTCCAGCCTACACTAGGCGTTACCCTCCGATTGCTTAGATCAGACCGCCTAAATCATTGGGGCGGTTTTTATTTATCCTTACTGAGCACAGGACAAAAAATTCGGTTTGGGATGAAACCCTGATGATTTCGGAGCAACATAGGGAGCAGGCGGCTCCCACTCCATCAAAATCGATATTCCTTCAACTGTTGTCCTGTACTGAGATCACCCTAATACCAAGTCCTAGAATTTTGGCTACAAATATCGCTGGAAAAGGGTCGCCGGGTTTCGACTCCGCTCAACCCTCAGGTTTTGATCGGTTGCCCTACTTTCAAGAATTGGGATTAGATGTCCTAACGAACTGGTTCACTGCGATCGCTACTATCGCAGCAGCAGCGATCGCCCCTAGCTCGTCGGCGTGATCGGGGTCAGGTGCTGGAGATAGTCGAGGGTTTCTTGGGCTTCGGCTTCGTCAATAATGCTGAGGGCAAAGCCCACATGAACTAGCACATACTGCCCCACCTTCACCTCCGGCACATAGGCCAGACTCACCTCCTTAACCACGCCCCCAAAACTAATTTTGCCCAGACGCAGCAACGGATCATCGCCAGTCATGCTGAGAACTTTGCCGGGAATTGCGAGACACATAAGCGGTTATGGGGATGAGGGGATCTATGGAATGAGAGAGGAGGAAGACGATTTCGACTGCTGTTCAGACCAGTGTAGGTACGCAGCCACCAGTTGACCCACGGCGATGCTGCCATCGTTGGGGGGAATGTGGTGGGGGAAGTAGGGGCGAAACCCTCGGTGTTGGAGTCGCGCGATCGCCCCTTCGACTAAATACCGATTCTGAAAACAGCCCCCGGCTAACACCACATCTCTTATCTCTAATTCAGCCGCACTAGTGATGATTACGTCAATTAAGGTATTGTGAAATTTTGCCGCGATCCGCTCCACCCCTTGCCCCGCCTGATGATCGCGCCACACCGACGTAATCAAGGGCCGCCAATCCAACCCCACCATGCCAGAGTTCAGCGTTAAGCGTCCCCAGGGGTAGCGATCGCTGATCGTAACACCCTGGGCGGCAAATTCGAGCAACATGGCCCCTTGCCCCTCAAAGGTGGCGCGATCGCACAGTCCCACCAAGGCCGCCACCCCATCAAACAATCGACCCACACTCGATGTCAGCGGTGCATTCACCCCCTGGCGCAATCCCTGCAAGAGAACCGTCTGGGCTTGGGGTGTCAACCCTGGACAGGGCGGGCAATCTTCCCCCCACAACGTCCACAGCAGTCCGAGGGCACTGCGGTACGGTTCACGAGACGCGGCATTTCCCCCCGGCAACGGAAACGGCAACAAATGCCCCCAACGCTGCAACCCAAGGGCAGAAATCTGCAACAGTTCCCCCCCCCAAATCGTGTCGTCTTTGCCGTAGCCAGTGCCATCCCAGGCCACCCCAAACACGGGACGATCCCACAGTTGCCCAGCGGCAATGGCAGCTAGAACATGGGCGTGATGGTGTTGCACCCGTTGCAGGGGCAGGTTGCGCTGGCTGGCGTATTGGCTGGAGAGATAGTCGGGGTGGCGATCGCAAACAATTCGCGTCGGTGTTGCCCGATAGAGCGATTGCAGGCTGGTAATGGTCTGTTCAAATGCATCCAGTGCCTGAGGATTGCTCAGATCGCCAATATGTTGACTGAGGATAATTTGACGATTGACGGTGAGGGCGATCGTGTTTTTCTGGTGGGCTCCCACGGCGAGGGTGGGGGGGATCTCTTGGGGCAACGTAGCCACGGGTAACGGGGCATAGCCGCGCGATCGCCGCAGGATCACCGTCTGCCCCGCCATCACCCGCACAATCGAATCATCCACCGGCCGCACAATCGGGCGATTATGCACCAAAAACAGATCCGCAATCCCCGCCAAACGTTGCAAGGCCTCCCGTTCATCGGTGCAGATCGGCTCCTCGGCGCGGTTGCCGCTGGTGGCCACGACGGGGCCTTGATACTGGGACAAAATCAGGTGATGGAGCGGCGTATAAGGCAACATCACGCCCAGCGTGGGGTTTTGGGGGGCAACATTGGGGGCGATCGCTGCATCGACACGGCGGCACAGAATCACAATCGGGGCTTGGGGCGATCGCAACAGTTCCCACTCTTGGGGAGACACGAAACAATCCTGCGCTAGGCGTTCCCCCAGGGGATACATCAGGGCAAAGGGTTTATCGGGGCGTTGCTTGCGTTGCCGCAGGTGTTGCACGGCAGTTTCCTGATCCGCAGCGGCGAGGAGATGAAAGCCGCCTAAGCCTTTAACCGCGATGATTTTACCCGCCGCAAGTTGGGCAACGACCGCCGCGATCGCGGCTGCATCACGGGCTACAACCTGACCCGATCCATCCCACAACGCCACGGCAGGGCCACAGACCGGGCAGGCGTTGGGTTGGGCATGGAAGCGGCGATCGCCGGGATCATCGTATTCCTGCTGACAGGCGGGGCAGAGGTGGAACCCGGCCATGGTGGTGTTGGGGCGATCGTAGGGAAGGGCCTTGATGATCGTGTAGCGGGGGCCGCAGTGGGTGCAGTTGGTGAAAGGGTAATGGTAGCGGCGGTTTTGGGGGTCGAGGAGATCGGCGAGGCAGGCTGAGCAGGTGGCCAAGTCGGGCAGGACGAGGGTGGTTTTGGGGCCAGTGGTGGTGCTGGCGCGAATCTCGAACTGGGGATCTGCTTGGGGAGGGATGGCAGCAGATTTCAGGCTGTGGATGGCGGCGTTGGGGGGAAGGGCGGCGGTGAGGTGGGCGGGAAATTGGTCGAGGCAGGCGCGATCGCCTTCTATTTCAATTTCCACCCCTTGGGATGAATTTTTCACCCAGCCCGTTAGCCCCAATTCCTGGGCAATGCGATACACGCAGGGCCGAAACCCAACTCCTTGCACGACCCCTGTAATGGTTAATCGTTGTCGTTGTCGATCCACAGGCTGACCTCCTGCAATGCCTCTGTATACTTCGTTAGACGTTCTAATACTTTGAGGATAACGAGGATCTCCCACCCGTGGGCACGGTTTAGACCCCCCAATCACAAAGCCCCCAGCGTGGTGCTAGGGGCTTGCTTTAAGGACGGGACTGACGGGGCTCGAACCCGCAACTTCTGCCGTGACAGGGCAGTGCTCTAACCAATTGAACTACAGTCCCTTGCCAAGCGAACTCTACTATAACGCGATATTTTTGAGCCTGTCAACCGTTTTCCCTGGATTTTTTCCGTCTGGGGGGTGAGTGCCTCGATCCCAATCCCTAGCAGCCGATGGCGGCCGAGGATCGGGGTTAGTGCCCGTCGGGGCCAGTAGAGTACTTAAGTCGAGCGAGTTTTAAAAATAAAATCGGAGTAGCAGAAGAGCAACAGAAGACAGAACAAATGAATCGACCAGTGGGCGATCGCAAACCCCCAAATCAGGCAAACGGCAGCACAAACCACCGTCAACACTTGATAAACATCGTGGGTAATCCGCCGATGCAGCCAGATATTACCTAGAGCGAACATCAACAAGACGAGGGGCAAGAGAGGGAATGTCATAGCGAATACCGATAACAACAACAGCAATCAACTCGGAACACGATCACCAGAATGAAACCCAATCACGACTAGTAACATTTGAACTCACTGTATCATCGAATACAATTCTCCACGGGGAAAGATGACGGGTTTCGGCATGGATAGTGATATTTCTTTGCATAACTTTAAATGAAAACCGGCAAACTCTCAGCCAACGCCACCATTGAGGCTGTTAATCCCCTGAAAAATGGGGTAACGATTGATGCCATTCCGTCAGCCAGACCCGGAGTTTATGGGTGGCGCGACAGTCATCTTCGTTGTAGCGGATGATCGTTTCTTTGGCTGCTTGATCCCCGAATTCTAGCCATTGTTCATAAAGGCAAACGGTTTGATCCCCGCTGAGTCCTTCATCACGCCAGGTAAATCCAAGCCACTTAGCAACGGATTTGAGAGAATAACTTTCGACGGGGAGCACGGCTAATTTCATCAGCCAATCATGTGTGTCAATGAACCGGGGTAATAAGGTTTTGAGGGGATACTGTGACATTCGATAACGTTTTGTGAATCGTTTGATGGTTTCCACTTCGTAGGCAGAAAAATGCACGATTGGAGCGGTGGGATACCGATGGAGGAGGGCGAGGAATTGTTGCCAAATCAGGGGTTCATCTTCGGGTTTTTCGGCAAAAAAACCGTGAAAGGTTTCGGTTTGTTTGACATGGTTGACACAGAGCACGCCGAATAAAAAATCCACGTTGCGATCGGGTTCGGCTTCGAGGTCAAAATACAGCTCAATGGGGGCGAGGGGGGGGAAACGGTGCGATCGCACCACCGCTTCCGGAGTGGGGAGGGCGCGATCGTCCACCAACGCCAAGGCCTGCTGTTGCATCTGCGCGGCAATCTGCCCATCCACCTCCGGCTCCAACCGCTGGGGGTCAAGCTGGGCCAACTGGGCCAACTCCGTCACGCCCAACCCCTGTAATGCGCTGTATCGCGACGGTGTGACCCCCGGCACCAACGACAGATGTTGAGCTGCGGCCGCCTCCTGATGGCAGTGGTCATACCAGGGGCATAAGCTGCACCGCTGTCGAGAAATAAACACCTCCGGGATTTCCCCCGCCTCCAGCAACGTCACGCAATTGGTCATCACCTCCCAGGATTTACCTTCCCACTGGGATAAATCCACCCGATAGGTACCACCATCGCGCAGAATCAATTCCGCCAACGTGGGAGACGCAGCCTGTACATTGGCTAGCAAAATGGCCTGAAAGGCAGCGACAATTTTGTATTCAGACTTAGGCCGTTTCCCTAACTTGATATTGACCGGGCGATAGCACCAGTCCCCAAAGCGAGAGGCACCTGCCTGCTTTACCAAAAGAGTGGGCCGCCCCACGGCTGTAATGGCTTGGGGTGTCGTTGTTAAGCTGTCTAAAGTGCTCAGGGGAGCATCCCAATACAGGATACCTCGGTGAATTTTTTCAACCCCTTGCATCATCAAATGTTCAGTCTGTTCCGCGCCCGCCTGCCAATCCTTCGGTGCGTAGTCCGGTGTGACCACGGTTTGTCCAGCGAGTTGGTCTTGGACGAGGCGCTGATGTTCGCGGCGCAGCTTCAGAACAAATTCTTTCTCGGCGGTGCGTTGACTGCGATCGCCATGGAGCGTCAGGTAGGCACGACGATTACACCGGGTGTAATTCAGCAACAAATCATCCGTCAGCACGATCATAAGGGGGGCGATTGGTTCCGAAACGCATAGGATTTGTATTGAGTTTTGCAACGTCACAGGGGTTTACGCCGCTGCGCAGTATTCGTCAGGACTCGATGCTTTCTATGATAGAAGGTAGGCGCATCGCATCAGGGTTACTGCATATTTACAAATTGGGTTGTCACACGAGGAAAAAGCTATGCAGGTGTTAGTGATTGGAGACGATGCCGCCATGCGATCGCTCATTGAAATCATGCGATCGAATCGGCATCATGTCACCGTTCAATCCCACGGTTGCCCGCCACCGGCTCCTCCATTTTATCCCCTCATCCTCTTGCAGGCAGACGATCACAGCGATCGTTCCGCCAACCTGTGCCGCCAAATTCACCAAACCCATCCCTACACCACCCTGATCACCGTCCTCGATCACATCAGCCCCGAATACCTCCAAACCCTCCTCAACAGCGGTGCTAACGACTATCTCCTGCACACCGCTCCCCCCATGGATCAAAGGCTGCGCCTCAAAGTCATCGAACAAAACCTCCAGCGTCGCCCCCTCGCCACCACGACCAATCCCCTCGCCAAACTGGGGCATCGCCCCAGCAACTCCGACCCCAAAGTCAACCTCAAAAGCACCGCCCTCAGTCAATTTCCCTATCTAGCCAGCCACCATCTCCGCCAAACTTTAGTCCAGATTCGGAAACAACTCAGCACTCTCCTCACGGAGCCCCGCCACGTCCCCCTCGAAGCTAGCACCACAGCCTATCTCAATCAAATTATCGACCGAGCCAACATGATGCAACAAATGCTCAGTGATGTGCTCATTGATACCCAAAGTCATCTTCAAAACCCCCTGCTGCAACCCCCGATCACCCATCAAGACTATGTAATTCTCGACCACACCTTCACCATCCGAGAATATTCCAATGGTGTGCAGCGCTATGCTGAAAACGACACCATCATCCAAGCGGGCGTTGATATTCGGGATAGTTTTCCAGAAATCGCAGGGTTAGAATCCATCCTCACGGACATCCTGAACTATCGCCACGAAGGGTACGAAATTTCAGGAATTGCGCGTTTTTCAGAAATAGAATTTCCTCTTTATTTTGACCTTTATATCAGCGTCTATCCCCACAAATCCACCGCTGGCTATCCTGCCCAAATCATCATCCTCTTAAATAACGCCACCGAGCGGATGCTCTTTCAGCAGCGTCTGATTCAAAGTGCAAACGAAGCCCAACTTCTTCTCAAAAAATTAGCCACCACCAAAAACTACATCACCCAGATCATCAACTCCATGGCTGATGCCTTAATCGTTACGACTAAATCAGGCGTGATCAAAACGATTAATGCTGCCACGCAAAAGCTGTTCGGCTATGACGAACGAGAGTTAATTAATCAACCGATTAGTAAAGTTGTGGATGATCAAAGCTTTCTCAGGCATTTAACCCAAGGGCAGCTAAAGTCCCAAGCTGAGGTGATCTGTCGCCAACAGAATGGCACTGTTTTGTATGTTTCTTTTTCCTGTGGTGTGATTGAAACGGAGGAGGATACCCAAGATTTTGTCTGTGTGGGGCGGGATGTCACGGAACAGAAAAAAGCAGAAGCCCAGATCACGGCTTTAAATGTGTCTCTTAAGCAACGCACGATTGAACTCGAAAATGTCAATGATGAGCTTGAATCTTTTTCGCGCACGGTGTCCCATGATTTACGCACGCCTATTTCTCACATTGAGTTTTTTAATCAAATGTTGGCGGAGGAATATGGTGATCAGTTGGATGAAGAGGGCCAAGACTATTTAGTGCAAATTCAGAATTCCTGTGGTCGGATGCGACAGTTGATTCATGATTTGTTGCAACTGTCGCGCTCGACGCGCATGGAGGTAACCCTCGCGCCAGTCAATCTGAGTAAACTTGCCGAACAGATTGCCGAAGAACTCCAAATCAATGCACCGGAACGGCAGGTTGATTTTATTCTTGAGCCGCATCTCAATGTCCAGGGGAATGAATCATTATTGCGCATTGTTTTAGAGAATTTATTTAACAATGCTTGGAAATATACGAGTAAGCGATCGCAGTCACACATTCAATTTGGCCAATGCCGGAATCCTACTGTTTATGCCCAATATCAACTGCCCCCCCAAGTGCCCATTTTCTTTGTCCAAGATGATGGCGCGGGCTTTGATATGTCCTATGCGGATAAGCTGTTTCACACCTTTGCACGGCTGCATTCCCAAAGTGAATTTGAGGGTACGGGGATTGGCTTAACGATCGTGCAACGAATTCTAGAGCGTCACGGCGGGAAAATTTGGGCCGAGGGGGTGGTGGGAAAAGGGGCGACGTTTTACTTTACAATCACTCCAGAAATTGACAATCCCAACCCTGAAACCCCGCCGCGATCGTAACGCGCCGCCCCAGTCTCATCGCACCCCAGGATACCCACAATGCAAGCGGTCACATTTTCCCAACCCGGACAGCCCGATGTTTTGCAGCCCGGCCCTGTCCCCACCCCGGAAATCACCCAACCGGATCACCTCCTCATCAAACTCTACGGGGCCGGGGTGAATCCCATCGACACTAAACTGCGCCAGCGTGGCACGTTCTACCCAGAGCAAATGCCCGCGATTTTAGGCTGTGATGGGGCGGGCGTTGTGGAGGCGGTGGGCAGTGCCGTGAGCCAGTTTAAGCCCGGTGATGCGGTGTATTACTGCTGCGGCGGTTTGGGGGCATCGGGCACGGGTAACTATGCCGAATATGCGGTGATTCCGGAGCATTTTGCAGCCCCGAAGCCGGAGCGGTTGAGTTTTTTAGAAGCGGCGGCGGCTCCGCTGGTGTTGATTACGGCCTGGGAAGCCCTCTACGATCGCGCCCGTCTCACCGCAGACCAAACGGTGCTCATTCAAGCCGGAGCTGGGGGCGTGGGTCATGTGGCGATTCAGTTGGCGAAGTTGCGCGGGGCGCGGGTCTGCACGACCGTGAGCACGATGGACAAGGCGCGTCTGGTGCGGCAGTTGGGAGCCGATGAACCGATTCTCTACCCCCAAACGGATGTGACGGCGGCGGTGCTGGCCTGGACAGAGGGAACCGGGGTCGATGTGGCCTTTGACACGGTGGGCGGTGCGACGTTTTTTGAAACGGTTTCGGCGGTGCGCACCTATGGCGATCTGGTGACAATTTTGGAGCCGGATCTTAATCAAGGCAGCCTCAAAGAAGCTCGCAAACGCAACCACCGGATTAGTCTTGAATTGATGTTAACGCCGATGTTGTCGGGGGATCTGGCAGGGCAACGGCATCACGGTGAGATTTTGCGCCAATGTGGACAATGGTTCGATCAGGGTAAGCTCAACATCCATGTGGCGCAGCATTTCCCCCTGGCGGAGGCAGCAGCGGCCCACCGAGCGATTGAGATGGGATCAACCACGGGCAAGGTGGTGCTTGCGATCGGCACACCCTGAGCAACCCAGCGCACCCTGAGCAACCCAGCGCACCCTGAGCAACCCAG
>CAZCWE010000055.1:0-7341 GCA_964502285.1 uncultured Spirulina sp.
CGGGGGGCGGCGGCGGAGCAGCCGGGGCCGCCTGGGGTTGCATCGCGTTGGCCATCTGTTGACCCATAGCCATGCCCATGCCCATCCCCATACCGGGATTGCTGCCGCCCGGTTGTTGGGAAAAGTTTTCGATCGCTTCCGCCGTTTGGTATTGGGTATAGTCCTGCATATTCCCCAAAATGCCCATCGAAGACCGTTTATCGAGGGCCTCTTCGACATTTTTCGGCAGGGAAATATTCTCAATCGTTAATTGTGCAATCTCCACCCCCAACGGCGTAAAATCACTTTGAACCGCAGCCTTCACCTGGTCGCCCATCTGTCGATAATTAGCCGCAAAATCAAGCAGCGCGATCCCCGAACTGGCTACCCAACCCGTCACAGAGGGAACAATGACATTGCGCAAATGATTACTAATTTCATGGACTTGAAAAAGGCCATCCGTGCCAATCACTTGCTCTAACAGCAAACGCGGATCACTGACGCGAATACTGTAGGAACCAAAAGCCCTAATCCGCACCGGCCCCATTTCGTTATCCCGGATCATGATTGGGTTTGATGTGCCCCATTTCAAATCAGAGAAAATTCGGGTACTAAAGAAATACACCTCCGCTTTGAAGGGAGATTCAAAGCCATATTTCCAACTTTTTAAACTGGTGAGAATGGGGAGGTTGCGGGTGTAGAGTTCGTAGGTTCCTTCGGTGAACTCATCGGCCACAAATCCTTCGTTTACAAAAACGGCTTTTTGACCGGGACGAACGATCAGTTGTGCCCCTTGTTTAATTTCATTATCTGACCGTTCAAAGCGGTAGGCAATGGTGTCGTTGGTGTTGTCTAACCATTCGATGATGTCAATTAGCTGACGTCCAAACAAGCCCATATTTATCTATACTCCGTTGGCGAAATCGTGATGATGCGTTGCGTTTGAGCGGCTCACCCATCTGCTGAATGTTGCTTCCATCCTAGCCAAAGCTGTCTTGAAACGCATCTATACTCGATGAGAATTGGATTGAGGGAGAAAAGACGATGAAATATACGAGTTTAAGCACCCAGGATTTGACGCCCGTGTCCCACAATGGCGCGATCGCAAAAACAGTGTTGCTCGCCCAGGGGGATGCCGAACCGCTGATCCAATTTGCCCAGGCCGAATTTCCGGCCGGGCAAATCGCGCCGAGCCATGCTCACCCGGATATGGCGGAGGTGTTTTTTGTGGAGTCGGGAGCGGGGGAAATCGAGGTAGAAGATCAGGTGCATCGCCTGGAGCCGGGGGTCTGTGTGCTGGTTGAACCCCAGGAACGCCACGAGGTGCGCAATACGGGAACCGAGCCGCTGGTGTTGACCTATTTTGGGGTGCGATCGCCCGCCCGCTGATCCCAGCGAAACGATACACTAAGAACGGTTTTTA
This sequence comes from uncultured Spirulina sp., assembly GCA_964502285.1. Lineage (GTDB taxonomy): Bacteria > Cyanobacteriota > Cyanobacteriia > Cyanobacteriales > Spirulinaceae > Spirulina. The sequence continues at coordinate 1,403 of CAZCWE010000055.1, forward strand.
TCGTGATATCATCCTCGCTAAGTTAGGTTTTTTATGGTCGCTTTTTTACGCCAGGTGATTGCGCCGTTGCTCGTGGTCCTGATTTTTGTGGTGGCATTGGTGGCGGTGAGTGCGCGGATTTGGCTGCCCTCGGACATGATGGCCCCCGCACCGGTTTCCGCTGAAGATGCCCCCAATGCGCCCCAATGGATTATGCCGTCGGAGTCCGCGCCCCAGGGGTAAGGCGTGGCGGTGTCCCTCCCGGCGGGGTATCAGTGGCAAGGGGGCACGATGGGCGATCGCTCGTCGCTGATTGACTGCTTGCTCACGGCCTATCGTGAAATTTTCCCCCACCAACAGCAGTTTGATCACCTCGTGCCCACCCTGGACTATTACCTCAGCGATCGCACCCCGCTGCGGTGGGTCTTGCACAATGGGGAGCGAATCGGTTGCGTTTGGTGGGGCAATGCCGTCGAGCAGGTGAGCGGCGATCGCTACGTTCACATTTTTTTACTTTACGTCGCGCCCACCCATCGACGGCGCGGCATTGGTACGGCGTTGATGGATTTAGCCCAAGCCTGGGCCGCTCAGGAAGGCTATCTCAAAATTGGCTTACAGGTATTTGCCGAAAATCAGGCCGCTTTATCTTTGTATAATCGTCTTGGCTATCAACCCCAATCTGTACTGATGCTCAAGGCAATCCCCCAGGACAGTCCAGTTGATCTGCCGTGAACCCAGACGTAACTGTGATGAACGACGACGAACTGAGCCTACTGAATTTTGAGAGCGAACTTGATGATCCCTTGGATGAATTGGATCATGTTCCGGCGACGGCTGCTCCTGATCCAGAGGCCATGTTGGCGTTGTTGACCGCCGAGGATAATACCCAGCGCATCATTGCAGCGCGAGCCTTTAGTGAAATTCGCGACCCCCGCGCCATTCCCCACCTGATTCGGCTGCTCACGGATGTTTGTCCGTTGGTGCGGGTGAGTGTGGCCTACGGGTTGGGGCGCAATCCGTCCGAGGCAGCGGTTGAACCATTGATCCGGCAATATTACGGCGATTTTAATGGCTATGTGCGCAAAGGGATTGTCTGGGCCTTGGGGAATTGTCGCGATCGCCGCGCCGTCAAACCCCTCCTCCATGCCCTGAAAACCGACATCCCCGCCGTCCGCCTCTGGGCCGCCAGTGGCCTCGCCCAGATCGCCCACCTCGACTACAACGACATCATCACCGCCCTGCCGCCCCTGATCCAAGCCCTGCACCGAGATGCGATCGCCGCCGTGCGCAGCAATTGCGCCTGGGCGATCGGGCAACTGTGTCGGGAACTGCCTTCTAATGTGGTTTATGCCACGGCGATCGATGCCCTCTTAGAATCCCTTGTCGAAGACCAAGATATGGGAGTTACCGAAGATGCCAAAGCGGCTCTTTTAAAAGTGGGCGATCCCCGTGGTTTACAGATGATCGAAGAGTTAGAGCTTGAAGGGCTGGTCTAGGGTTTCGTTAATGCAGTCAACCCTGGGTTTGCGATATTCTCAGCAGATGGGTCGCGATGCGGCGTGTTTTTAACCCCACAAAAACAAAACTATGGTGATGATTGCCGTTGACCAGGCCGAAGCGCAGATTTTAGACCTCGTGCAGCCGATCGCAGAAATGGAAACCATTCCGCTGATGACGGCCACCGGGCGCATTTTGGCCGAAGCGGTCACGAGTGGCGCGGACTTTCCCCATTGGGATAATTCGGCGATGGATGGCTATGCGGTGCGGGCGGCGGATGTGGCCACAGCTCCGGTGACGCTGACGGTGGTGGAAGAGATCCCGGCGGGGGTGCAGCCCCAGCAACGCCTTGAACCAGGACAAGCGGCGCGAATTTTTACCGGGGCGATGCTACCGGAGGGAGCCGACACGATCGCCATCCAAGAAGAAGCCACCCAGACGGGCGATCGCGTCACCCTCCACACCGCCCCCCGCCCCCACGCCTTCGTCCGTCACCAAGGGGAATTTTGTCGTCAAGGGGATGCCCTCCTCGCCCCCGGCACTGCCATCGGCCCGGCAGAAATTGCCGTCCTCGCCACAGCCCAAGCCGCCGAAATTACGGTGTATCGTCGCCCCAAGGTGGCGATTTTCTCCACGGGGAATGAACTGGTTCCCCCCGATGGCACTCTCCAACCGGGCCAGATCGTCGATTCCAATCAATACGCCCTCGCGGCGTTTGTGGCGCAACAGGGCGCGATTCCGCTCCCCTTGGGGATTGTGCCCGACGACCCCGAACAACTGCGCGAGACGATCCGCAGTGCGATCGATCAAGCGGATATCGTTCTCTCCACCGGGGGCGTGTCCGTGGGAGATTATGACTTTATTGATGCGCTCCTGGCAGAATTAGGCGGCAACATCCACATCCACAGTGTGGCGGTCAAACCGGGCAAACCCCTCACCGTCGCCACTTTTCCCGATTGTCTCTATTTCGGTATTCCCGGCAATCCCGTCTCGGCGTTGGTGAGTTGCTGGCGGTTCATTGCCCCAGCATTGCGCAAATGTTCCGGCCAACGCGGCCCATTTTCGCCCCTCTTTGCCACTGCGATCGCTCAGCACGACTTGCAAGCCGGGGGCAAGCGGGAAACCTATCTCTGGGGGAAATTCACCTGGCAAGAGGGCCAAGGCATCTTTTCCCTGGCGGGGGGAAGCCACAGTTCAGGCAATTTGATGAACTTGGCCGGAACGACGGGCTTGGCGATCGTGCCGGTGGGGGTGACACGGATCGCGGCGGGGGAGACGGTGCGGGTGTTGGTGGTGGCTCAGTCTTGGTAACGAAGATCGGATTTGCGGGAAAAGCCCCAGGCGAAAATGCCCGCGATCGCCATCACCATCAACCACTCCGGCAGATGCAGCCCCGGCAGCACCACCCGCAGCAAGAGCCGCACCCCCACCATCGCCACGGTGATATAGCCCGCTTCTTCGAGGCGCGGATATTCCCGCAGCCACCGCAAAAACAATTCCGTTAAAAAACGCAGGGCAATCATCCCCAAGGTTCCCCCAGTCACGATCAGCCAGGTTTGATCCGAGACTGCGATCGCCGTCGTCACACTATCGAGGGAAAACGCCAAATCCGTCAGCGCAATCACCGGGATCGCCTGCCACAGAGACGCAAACGCGAAACTATGGGGGTTGCTGTCCTCAGTGTCCGCCGCCGTATAGTAGCGCCACACCAGCCACAGCAAATACAACGCCCCCAACAATTCAAACTGCCAAAACTGCTGCACCCATGCCGCCGTTACAATCAGCGTCATCCGCAACACATAGGCCCCCAGCAAGCCAATATTCAACGCCCGCCGCTGCACTTGGGGGTTCTCCAAACCTTGGGCAATGGAGGCCAGCGCCACCGCATTATCTGCCGAAAGCACCGCTTCGAGGATGACGAGGATCAGCAGCAAAAAGGGAGTGTGAAGATACTCCATCAGGGAGGATTGTGCTAATTCATTCAGCATGGACGATTCAAAAAATGATCTAAAAAAAATTCCTCAATTAGCCTAACGTGTTTCGCCCCCTTGCGAGGGTGTGGCTACCAAGATTTGCCGCAGTGCTCCGCCTATACCGCTTGAGGTTAGGGGGTGGTGAAGCGGCAGTGAGTTGATGCGTATCCCTGAACAATGCGACGGCGAGAGAAGGGATAGTGCATCAACGAACAATCTGGCAAAATTGAACTATAGCGGTAACGCGCAACAATTGCCTGTGGGCATGGTTCGGAAAAATTAATGACCAGCCATGGCGAGGTTGAGGGGGGCGAGGGGGGGGAAGAGCGATCGCACCACCCTCAACCCCACCGCCCCTCCCTCAGTCCGGGGCGTATTGAATGCGATAAATGCGATGATTAGCCTCGTCCGTCATCAATAACGAGCCATCGGGCATCACCAAGAGTCCCACCGGTCGCGCCCAGGTGGTCGGGCCGCTGGGATCAACCAAAAATCCGGTTAAAAAGTCTTCATAGTGACCCACAGGCCGACCATCGGCATCGAAGGGGACAAAGACCACCTTATACCCCGTTCCGGTGCTGCGATTCCACGATCCCCGGAACGCCACAAACGCGCCGTTTTGGTAGCGATCGGGGAAGGTGTCGCCGTCGTAAAATTGCAACCCCAACGCCGCCGAATGGGATTGAAACAGGACATCCGGCAATTGGGTTTGACGGACGAGATCGGGGGCTGTGCTCTGGCCGTTGGTTTGGTGGCGTGGGTCTAACTTTTGCGGCGTGAGATAGGCGTAGGGCCAGCCGAAAAATTCGCCTTGTTGGATGCGGGTGAAGTAGTCCGGTACGAGGTCATCGCCGAGGCCGTCGCGCTCGTTGACGGTGGTGTAGAGTTCGCCCGTGACGGGGTGAAAATCTAACCCGACGGGATTGCGGAGACCCGTGGCAAAGGGTTCGAGGGTTTGGCCATCGAGCGCCATGGTTTGCACCGATGCACGCGGCGGCGGTTCTACATCAGCATTAGAGCGCGAACCGATGGAAATGTAGAGGCGATCGCCCTCTGGCGAAACCACGACATTGCGCGTCCAATGCTGGTTATAGCCACCCCCCGGCAAGTCCACGCGGCGATCGCCCGTTCCCTCCAAGGCCGTTTGCCCGGCGGCGAAGGGATAGCGCCGCACCTCGTCCGTATTCCCCAGGAAAAAATACCCCGCCGCAAAGGCCATCCCGAAGGGAATATCCAAGCCATTCGCCGCGCTGGCAAAGGTTTCGACCCGCTCGGCAACCCCATCACGATCCGCGTCAATCAGTCGCCGGATGCGATTTTGGCGGGTTTCCGTGACAAGGACATCGCCGCTGGGGGTCAACGCGAGCCAGCGGGGATTATCTAGCCCCTCCGCAAAGATGTTCACCACAAATCCAGCCGGAACATTGAGGGAGGCATCGGCGGGTGGGGGGATCACTTGCGGCGATTTGCGGACGCTGTTGGAGGCGTAGGGGGCGGGGAGTTCGTCGAGGGCAATGGTGATCGGGGTGGGCTTGAGGGGCTGGGTGGCGATCGCGGTCGATTCGGAGGGCTGGGGGTCTGAGGCGATCGCGGTTGAGTTGTTAATGGAGCGATCGCTGTTTTCCGGTTCACGCGCCAAGGGCTGGCAGCTACCGAGGAGGAGACACAGTCCAATCAGAGTTTGCCAAGTTCGCATCATTTACCTCAATCTGTTCAACGGTTGCCATTTCACCTCTATCGTAATTCTCAATCCATCGGTGCGAGTTAATGACCGGCCATGGCGGGGCCGATGGTGGCGAGGTCGGCATCCGCGATCGCGCTTTCTGGGTGAGCCGAATTTAATCGGCCCAGTTCTCTAACTTTAAACCTGGCACTCGATTAAATTCACGGCTGTTGTTGGTGACAAGAGTCGTGTTAATACTCAAAGCATGGGCGGCGATTAACAAGTCCATTGCGCCAATGGGCTGCCCTTGGCGCTCCAAAGCACTGCGAACCTCACCGTAAATTGTGGCGGCTTGGGCATCAAAATCAACAATCTCCAAAGTGAGCAAAAATTGTCTCAAAGCGTTTTGGTTGCGTTCTTGTTGTTGACTTTTAACAACGCCATATTCCAGTTCAGCAACAGTGATCGAGGAGATCCCTACTTCTGAAGGTTCGAGGTATTCAAAGTGGGCAAGGACTTGTGGTGGTTTTTGTCGGATGATGTAGATGCAGATGTTGGTATCAAGAAGGTATCGCATTTTAGAGAGCCGCGCGGTGTTCTAGGGGGGGCTGTTCGCGGTTCGTCATGAAGTCATCAGAGAATTGATCAAGGCTGTTGCGGAAGGTTTGCCAGGGGTCATTTTGGGGAATGAGGGTGAGGGTGTTGCCGGATTGTTTGATGTAGAGTTCTTGACCATCGAGGTGGATGTGAGGGGGCAGGATGATGATTTGTTGCGTGCCGTTGGTGCTGAGTTGGGCGGTGTCCATGGGTCTTGGGGAGTAGGGGTG
>CAZCWE010000055.1:7351-8090 GCA_964502285.1 uncultured Spirulina sp.
TTTAATGCTAACCAAAGGACGCGAGTTAATGGCCGGCCATGGCGGGGCCGATGGTGGCGAGGTCGGCGATCGCGCGTTCGTAGATCACTGAAGCATCGCTGTTGGCACGTTAGCTAGAATTAAACGAACCATGGGCAAACGTGTACGTTTCGATGAATCCAACTGTTTCATTTGAGTCTCTCCTGCAAAGCGTTCAGGCGTTAAGCTTGACGCAAAAGCGCGAGCTACAAGAGCATCTAGAACAACAGATTTTTGAGGCTGAGGAGGCCGAGTACGAAGACGATGAGGCAACGTTGGCAGAGATAGCAGCGGTGCAGGGGGAATATTCAGCAGGTGACGCGATGACGTTTGATGCGTTTCTTGCCGAACAGTCCGAATCCGCAGAATGAGCTACAGCATCATTATTGCGAAATCGGTACAAAAGCAGATCAAGCAGCTTCCAGATTCTGTGGCTCAACGAGTCATTCAAAAAATTCAAGGGTTGGCCCAGGAACCGCGCCCCGTGGGTTGTGTGAAGCTCAAGGGCTACGACCATCAATATCGGGTGCGCGTGGGAGATTATCGCATTCGATATGAAATTAATGACACTGAGCTGATTGTGAAGTTATTACAGTGCAAGCATCGCCGCGATGTGTATCGGTGAGGGTTAATGGCCGGCCATGGCGGGGCCGATGGTGGCGAGGTCGGCATCCGCGATCGCGCTTTCGTAGACGAATTTACCCTCACTCATGACGATGAG
>CAZCWE010000055.1:8113-11342 GCA_964502285.1 uncultured Spirulina sp.
ACCGCCACACCGCGATTGCGGGCCGCGACGATTTGGCTGTGGATATCGTCCACGGCGGCAAAATCCAGCCCAAAACAGGGGTTGGCGGCGATCAGGAGTTGAATCCCCTCCTCGGAGAGTTCCCGCGCCAGGACAGCCCGCTGCACATTGCCCCCGGAGAGGTTTTCGATCGGGGTATCGGGGGAGGGGGTTTTCACCTTGAACGAGGCAATCAGTCCCGTGGCCATGTGGCGAATCGCCGACCAGATCAGCCAGATGTTCCATTTAGCTTGGGGAGGGCGGTCAAAGGTGCGCAGGGCCATGTTTTCCGCGACGGACATGTGGGGGACACAGGCATTTTTGAGGGGTTCTTCCGGGAGAGCGAAGATGCGGTGGCGGGTCATTTCTTCGCGGGTGGCGCGGTAGGGTTCGCCATTGACGTTCACCGCGCCGGCGGTGGGCGATCGCTGCCCCGCCAACACCTCCACAAACTCCTTCTGACCATTGCCTGACACGCCCGCAATCCCGACAATTTCGCCGCGATGAACCGTGAGGGAGAGGTTGGCGATCGCCGGCAAACCATTATCCTTATCCGCCCCCAAACCTTGCACCGCCAACACCGGAACCTCGGTCGGGTCGCCTTCCTTGGCCACCTCTTTGCGCTCCTTACTTTCGCCGAGCATCATTGCCGACATCTCCGCCACCGACAGATCCGCCACCAGCCCACTGCCGGCCCATTTTCCCTTCCGCAACACCGTCACCTCGTCAGTGAAGGCGGTGACTTCGCGAAACTTGTGGGTAATCAAGAGGATGCTGAGTTTGCCTGCGGTTACTTCTTCGCGCAAGAGTCCGAGCACCTCATCGGCTTCGTTGGGGGTGAGGACTGACGTGGGTTCATCCAGAATCAGGACGGTGCTTTTGAGGTAGATTTGCTTGAGGATTTCGAGTTTTTGTTTTTGACCGGCGGCCAGTTGCGCCACGGGAACATCCAGGGGAATTTGAAAGGGGGAAGTATCCATAAAGGCCGCCAGTTGCTCCCGTTCCTGGGCCCAGTTGATCAGGTGTTGGGATTCGTTGCGGGCGAGGACGAGATTTTCCGCCACGGTCATGGCGGGGACGGAGGTGAAATGCTGATAGACCATGCCAACGCCGAAATGGTGGGCATCGCGAGGATTATCAATCTGGCGGGCTTGTTTGCCGATCATCACATCGCCATGATCGGGATGATAAAACCCCATCACACATTTCACGAGGGTGCTTTTGCCCGCACCATTTTCACCGAGGAGGGCGTGAATTGTACCAGGGCGCACCTTCATTGAAACTTGGTCGAGGGCCGTTAGAGACCCAAACCGTTTGGTCAGGTTATACACTTCAAGTTCGGGGGGGGTTTTCATGGGGCAGCCTCACCAAGGATCGACAGTAGCGTCCCATGATCATCGCTACGTCAAGGTAGTCTCAGATACAGTTCGCCCGCAAGAATTGGGCGAAAAACGCCAGAGATTTTGCGGTTAGGGCAGTTCGACGGAGGTGGGTTTGGCAATGTGGGGGAGTCCCCAGCCGAGTTTTTCCCGAAGGATGCGGAAAAATTCCGGGGATTGGAGGCGAATGAAGTGGGCGGAGTATTGCGATCGCTGCACCAACAACCGATCTTGGGGTAGCACCGGACAGCCGCCGTTACCATCCACCACCATCACCATCGGATTCGGCGTGGCGGGGAAAATCTGCACCGGATTGGTCTCCGAAAACACCAAGGCCCGCGAGGCGAGGGAATGGGGGCAAATGGGAACAAGTTGCAGCACCGGCACATCCGGGGTGAGCACGGGCCCGCCGGTACTGAGGGAATAGGCCGTTGAGCCGGTGGGCGTGGAGATGATTACCCCATCGGCGGCAATATCAACGGGGGCATGGTGGCCGATTTTGATTTCAAAATGGCACATGCTGGTGAGGGGTTCCCGGTGCAAGACGGTTTCGTTCAAACAGAGGGCTTCCCAGAGGAGGGTGTCCTGGCGATAGACCTGGACGGTGAGCATGGAGCGGGTTTCCACTTGATAGTTCCCGGCGAGGACGGCATCGAGGGCGAGGGGCAGTTGGTTGATGTAGGTTTCGGTTAAAAACCCCATGTGACCTGTGTTGACGGTCAAGAGGGGGAGTTTCAACGCTGCCACTTGGCGACAGGCAGCTAAGACCGTGCCATCTCCACCGAGAACAATCCCGAAGCTCATCGTGTCGTCGAAGCCGTCGGGAATGAGGGATTCTGTGGGGGTGGGGGTGGGGAGTTGGTCGCCGTGATGGTAGCCCAGTAGGCCTCCGTGGCTTGAACGCACGCAGACGTCATGGCCGGCCGCGGTGAGGGTGGCTTCTAGCTCTTGGGCAATGCGGCAGGCGGTGGGCTTAATATCATTGAACAGGATGCCTATTTTCGGCACGGTGCTTTCAGGAGAATGGAGTACAGCAATTTTAAGGGATAGAGGTTTTCCCTGTGTAGCTAGGGGGCCGGATTAACCCTAAAACTATACAGTTGGAGATCAGAGGGTGAGACAATGCCCTGCTGCATGCCTATTTTGCTTTCATGGTTTTTTTCTTGCGGCGTTTTTTCTCCTTTTCTTTTTCGTAGCCAATTTCTTTAAGTTTGCTCATGATGCGGGAGAAATACTCTTGGAGATAGGCTTCGAGGGTGGTGGTTTCGGCGGGGTCGAGTGCAAGGAGTTGATAGGTTTCCTCCATGGGGGCATCGAGGGGGGTTTCGCTGGCGAGGACTTCGGCGAAGGCGAGGCGATCGGCGACGTTGTAGCCCCATTGGAAGCTGCGGACGATGGCGCGGATGATGCGGAGGATGGGAAGTTCGAGGCGGGCGGTTTTGGCGGTTTGGCCGGCGAGGCGTTCGCAGAGACGGATGATCTCGTAGGCTCCCCAAGCGCGGGGGCCGACGACGGGGAGGGTGCGATCGGCGGCGGCGGGGGTTTCGGCGGCGCGGACGGCAAATTTGGCGATGTCGAGGGTGTCCATGTAGGCGATCGCCGACCCCAACCCCGTAATCCACACCACCTGATTATCCAAAATCGGCACGGCATATTGTCCGATCAACCCCTGCATAAACCCGCAGGGCCGCAAAATCGTGTAGGGCATCCCCACCTCCGCGAGATACTGCTCCGTGCAGTGCTTGATCTCCATTAAGGGGACGTTCGGGAATTTCTCCGCATTGAGAATCGAGAAGAAAACATAGCGTTGCACCTCAGCCGCCTTAGCCGCT
>CAZCWE010000055.1:11352-14237 GCA_964502285.1 uncultured Spirulina sp.
GCTTCATTGGGAATGGCGATACAGCGCATGCCGGCCGCCTTGGCTGCTTGGATGAGGGCCACTTTGCCGTCCCAATCCACGGCGCGAATGCTGAGGGAATCGGTGGCCCGCGTGGTCGCCGCGTCGATCACCGTTTCTACCCCGTCAAGGGCCGGAGCTAGGGTCTCAGGGTCGCAGAGATCCCCCTGAATGAGTTTGGCGCCCCATTCTTGTAGGAACGATGCTTTCCGAGGATTCCGGACTAAACACCGCACCGAATGACCCGCATCAATGGCATGTCGTACAATCTGCCGACCCAATGTGCCTGTTCCACCGACGACCAATAGCTCCATAGGATTTTAAGATTCTTAAAGAGTTTGTAATATATCTACACGATTTTATCAGATGATGGCGGGCCCCATGGGATTCTCTGGCCGCCGATCGCAAGCGGGTAATTGTCCGGAATTGTTGATCGAAGGAGGGCGATCGCACCCTCGCGGGTTAAGGTGCGATCGTGCCCAGTCTGCCAACACTTCGGGCATCCTGTCCGCCCTCCCGCCCTCATATCCTGACTGAGTTCTTAAGCTCTTCTTTAGCGTAGATCAGAAATGTTCGAGCTAGGCTGAACATTCAAAGGGATGCACTGTCCTGAATGCCTACACTGCCATAGATGAGGATATAGAGAAAGATATGACGAAGCGAACCTTTGGTGTAATCGGTCTAGCCGTCATGGGTGAAAACCTCGCCCTCAACGTTGAAAGTCGCGGCTTTCCCATCGCCGTCTACAACCGCACCAGTGCCAAAACCGAGCAATTCATGGCGGAACGGGCCCAAGGGAAAGATGTCAAAGCCGCCTACTCCCTCGAAGAATTTGTGCAACTCCTAGAACGTCCCCGCAAAGTCTTGGTGATGGTCAAAGCCGGTGGCCCCGTGGATAAAGTGATCGAGCAACTGAAACCCCTGCTCGAACCCGGCGACATGATCATCGACGGCGGCAACTCCCTCTACGAAGACACCGAACGCCGCACCCAAGACCTCGAAGCCACCGGCCTCGGCTTTGTCGGCATGGGCGTTAGCGGCGGCGAAGAAGGCGCTCTCAAAGGCCCCAGCCTGATGCCCGGTGGCACCGCCAGCGCCTACAAAGAACTCGAACCCATTCTCGTCAAAATTGCCGCCCAAGTGGACGATGGCCCCTGTGTTGCCTATATCGGTCGTGGTGGCGCGGGTCACTACGTCAAGATGGTGCATAACGGCATCGAGTACGGCGATATGCAACTGATCGCCGAAGCCTACGACCTCCTCAAACTCGGTGCTGGCTTGACCAATCCGGAACTTCACGAAGTTTTTGCCGAGTGGAACAAAACCGACGAACTCAACTCGTTCTTGATTGAAATCACCGCCGACATTTTTACCAAAATGGACACGGAGACCGATCAGCACTTAGTAGATCTGATTATGGATACTGCGGGGCAAAAAGGAACGGGTCGCTGGACGGTGATGTCTGCGTTGGAATTGGGTGTGCCGGTGCCGACGATGTATGCAGCGGTGAATGCGCGGATTATGTCGTCCTATAAGGATGAGCGGGTTGCAGCCGCGAAGGAAATTCCCGCCCAGGTGGGGACATTTAGCGGCGATAAGCAAACCTTCATTAACCAAGTGCGGGATGCGCTCTATTGCTCGAAGATGTGTTCCTATGCCCAAGGGATGGCGTTGTTGCGCAAAGCGTCGCAGGAATATAACTACGGCTTGGATCTTGGCGAAGATGCCCGGATCTGGAAAGGGGGTTGTATTATTCGGGCGGGTTTCTTGGACAAAATTAAGGCGGCGTTTACGGAAAATCCGGATCTACCTAACCTTCTGTTGGCTCCGGAATTCAAGCAAAGCATTCTCGATCGCCAATCGGCCTGGCGTGAGGTACTGGTGACGGCGAACCAGTTGGGGATCGCGGTGCCGGCGTTTAGCTCGTCGTTGGATTATTTCGACAGCTACCGACGGGAACGACTCCCCCAAAACCTCACCCAAGCCCAACGGGATTATTTCGGTGCTCATACCTACGAGCGGACGGACAAACCCAAGGGCGAATTTTTCCATACCCAATGGATGGAGTAGGGGAGTACGATCAAGCCACACCAGGACACGATAATTACTGCTGATGACTGATCCCAATCAGAACGACTCCACCCCCAGCATGGATGATTTAACCGCCATGCTTTTCGGAACGGGCGACAGTCAACCCACCTCGCCAGAGCAACCCGAAACGGATGAGGCGGATCTGTTGGGTGATGGCTTCAGTAAGTTGCAGGAACTCCTTGTCAAGCCTGATATCCAACAAATACAGGAGCACCTAGCTCAGATTGAGCGGGATTTTCCGGCCCTGAAAGCTCGTATTGAGGCCCTTGAAACGGAAGACCAAGATCTTCAGGCGATTCAGGATCGTATTCACCAACTTGAGCAACAAGTGCCGGAATTGCTGGTGATGAAACAGCAAATCGATCGATTAATCGATCATCGCTCTAGCCACTGGGGGGTTGAGGTCGCTCACGCGCCTCCGCCTCCGAACGTTGCTCACACGTCTCCGCCTCCAGATGTCGCTCACACGCCTCCCACTGCGATCGCATCGCCAGATCCCGTCCCTGCGCCCTTGCCTGCGCCCAGTGACGATACCAAAACGTCTCTGGCGTTGGTGAAATTATTGATGCCGATTATTTCCTCCATGCTGGATCGGAAGTTGGACGCGCTCGAAACACGGGTGATCGCGGCGATTCAGGAGCATGCGGGTGATGCGATCGCACCGCCCCCCTCCCTCTCCATCCAGCTTTCTGGGGTCGATTCTGATCCGCCCTAGTCCGGTTTATCAAAAAAATGGGTTTAAAACCTCGTCTTTTTAAGACGGCTTTGGATTAATA
>CAZCWE010000056.1:0-4631 GCA_964502285.1 uncultured Spirulina sp.
CGGGAGGCTTCGCCAACGACAAGCTCAGGGTGCGCTATTGGGTATCCAGTCCAGATGTCGCCTCACATCTCAGCCGCCAGGTTTTCAAACCGGGTCAATTCCGGCCGGAACAGGAGGCGCACTGTCCCCGTCGGGCCATTCCGGTGTTTGACGATCAACGCTTCGGCCACGTTGCGATCGGGAGAATCAGGGTTGTAATACGCATCGCGATACAACATCAAAATCAAATCTGCATCCTGTTCGATGCTCCCAGAGTTATGGGACACAATCCCATCCGCAAGCCATGACGCTGGCCCAGGAACCGTCAGATCATAAACAGGCTCGGCCCCTAGGGGTTTGATCGCGGCAATTTCGTCCCAATCCAGCGTTGATGTGGCGTATTCTGGTAATCCGGTTCTGCTGAGACGATTTGCGTTGCTGTCCCCCCGATCGCAGGTCAGCGCGACTGCAACGTGACTGATTGCACCAGCAACCGCCATCGGCATAGAGTTCGCAACAGCGAGGCGATCGCCTGCGCGCAAATCGTGTAGGCGTTGCCACCCGTCGAAGGTATAGAGCCGATGCTTGCCCGTGGCTTTGATTTTGCGACCGCTGACGGTGGTGAGTTCAAATACTGGCTTATTGCCCACTTCCCAGACACAATCCGCTGTGGCTTGGATGAGACGGCCCTGCTCATTCATGCTGATTACGTTGGGCGTTTGCCCCACGAGATCCGCGATCGCAACCCGTCGCCCATCAGCCAGGCAAACCAGGGTGTCACCTGTAACACATTCCCGCAAATCCGACATCATCGGGCGTTTGTTCGTGCGCGACTCCACGCCCCGACTCAGTTGGGACAACACCAACACCGGAGCATTCACTTCGCGGGCGAGACCTTTGAGCGATCGCGTCATTTTCGAGAGTTCCTGCACTCGGTTGTCCGTCGTCCCCTCCATTAGTTGCAGATAATCGATCAGCACTGCGCCGATTTGCCCCTTTTTCTCGGCTTGGAGACGGCGAACTTGCGATCGCAACTGCAACACCGACAGCGTCGCACTGTCGTCAATGTAGATCGGCAATTCCGACAATGTACCGATCCCCAGAGCGATCGCATCCATTTCCGTTTGGGTAATTCGCCCCGATCGCAGGCGATTACTCTCCACCCCGGCCTCCCCTGCGAGCAGCCGCTGAGCCAATTGCTCCTTGGACATTTCTAAGCTAAAAATTGCGATCGGCAACTGATGAATTTTGGCAATATTTGCCGCCACATTCAGCGCAAAACTGGTGTTATGAACACAAATATCATTGGCCACAAAATTATGATGGTCGGGAATGGTTAAATCGTAGACTTGCTGATTGCCTTTGGGCGTAATGGCGACAATTTCATCCCAATAGACATCACTCGTCGCGATCGCCCGCAACTCTGGATCTTCTAAGTTAATTTTGTCTAGGGCAATATCTGGATCGAAAAGACCAACTTCAGTAACAAAAATTCCGCATGATTGACGATCAGTAATATCTAATTGCCACACAGGATAATGCTGATCGTGAGATGCATTTTTAAGACAGGCGATAATGTTAAAGCGCAGTAGCAGATGTTGAATGTGGCGGGCTAAGGTTTCGCTTGTAGTGGTATAGCCGATCTGTGGTTGATCGCGATTCAGAACAATCACCCAGCCATCGATGACAAAGAGATACTTTAAAAATAACGCTACTTGAGACTTTTCAAGGGTAAAAATTACCGGTGGTATCGTTTCTAAGCTTGGCTTTATTAATGATTTAAGCTGTTCTACAGGAATTTGGGCTGTGCCAAAGACAGGAAGATGGCGAGGAACAGCAATTTTTTGGCCGACGGTGAGATGGGAGAGCGATCGCCATCCTTGGATTGTCAAAAATGGATGAGATAACGTCGTTTTAATGCAACGCCCTGTGCGGGTTTTTACCTCAAAGACAGGCTTGATGCCATCATCCACATACACCGACGGCTGTGTCCAATGAAATCGCCAATCGTCGCCCAACGTCAATAACTCCGCCGCTTGATGACGATAAATGTCCGCTAGAGTTTGAACCGCACCGTTCGCGACAACAATTTCCGTATCCCCGGTGAGACATTTTCCCATCGATGGCCGACCGGCAATAATCACCAGATCCGATCGCTGAAACCCACTCGTCATCGCGTCGAGATCATAAAATCCACAGGCCAAGCCCGGCAGCGTCGTCTGATCCTGCTGACTTTCAATCTCCTCAAAGGTTTGAATCAGCGACTCCGAGATATGCACTAAGCCCTGTTGTGGTCGCTCTTGGGTCAGGCTGAACACCTTTTGTTCCGATTGATCCAAGACCTGCTCTAACTCTTGGGTCGTGTCGTAGCCCAACTCCGCGATCTCATAACTGGCGGCGATCAACTGTCGCCGCACATATTTATCCACAATCAGCGTCGCGTAGCGGTCAATATTCACCGCCGACACCGTGCGATCCACCAATTGCGCCAGAGTTCCCGTGCCGCCGATGCCCTCTAGCTCCCCGTGATCCTGGAGCCAACTGGTCACCGTCATCAAGTCCGTGGGTTTTCCTTGACGATGTACCGTGAGCGCGGCGGTATAGATGCGGCGGTGAATCGAGTTATAAAACGCCTCCGGCATCAACAGATCCGCCACCCGACCCATCGCCTCCGGGTCGAGCAAAATCCCTCCTAAAATTGATTCTTCTGCCTCCACGTTTTGGGGAGGCAGGGCATGGCTTAACGCCGTAAAATCATCAGCCATTACAGTTCCCCGCAGTCTAATCCTGAAATGAATCGATTAGGCTTCTTCTTGATCCCGAATCGCCTGCCAGCGTTGCTCAAGCTCTGCTTGTTCTGCTTCAAACCGCTCACGACGGGTCTCTAGCTCCAGATTCTTAATGCTCATTTCCTGGCTTTTGATCGTTAATTCCTGTCGCCATTGTTCGATTTTATCCTCTTGGGCTTCGAGCCAATGTTGACGGCTGGATTGGTCTGAAAAACGGGTCAGCATATTTAACATCCAGTCTTGGGCATCTCTAATGCGGACAGGACTGGCGTTTTGGTCAAGTTCGACGAGAACCAGCATTCCCGGTGTGGTGGGAGTCATGGGGGGAAGATCATCCGGGTGGACGGTCAAGGGTTCAGCCGGTTTCACAACCCAGGCTTGCTCCGCTGTTTGCTCCGCTAAGAGGGCCAGCACCATCCCGTCTACGCTTGAATATTTTCGCACTTGGGCTAAATACAACATACGGGCGATAAGTCAGGGGTGAATCAGGGGGCAGTTATTGAAGGCGCATGAGGCGATCGCGAAGGATCTCGGCCTGCTTATTCGCTTCTGCTAACGTTAGTCGCGCACCCTCGACAACCTCCTCCGGAGCTTTATTGACAAAATTAGCATTATTGAGGCGACCCGTCAGACTTTCCGCCTCCTTCTCTACTTTACTTAACTTCTTCGTGAGCTTATCGCGCAAAGCGTCCAAATCCACCAAACCTTGCAACGGAATCAGCACTTGTACGGTTCCGTACACACTCCCGAAGGAACCATTACTCGACTCCTCAGACAATTGTGAGGTGATCGTTACCGTTTCCCCCTTGGCTAACGATTGGATGTAGTAGCGGCCGGCGGTGAGAATATCTCGCTCGCTGGCTTGGTCACTCTGGAGCAGAATCGGGATGCTCACACCGGGTTTGATGTCGGCTTCGGCGCGGAGGTTGCGAATCGTGCGGATCGTGCCGATCAGCAGCGCAAAGTCCGTTTCTAAGGTGGGATTCACCAAGGTATAGGGGCGCACGGGGGCTGCGGTGGGTGCAGAAGCCGCAGCAGGTGCATTGGGTTCACTATGGGTGACTTTGGCCCACTGTTCTTCCACACTCCCGATCGCTTGTTTCCAGAGGCCTTGCACCTGCTGAAGACTCTGCTGGCGGGGTTCGCTGCGGAGCAAGCGTGTGAGCACCAGCCACGTAATCACCCCAAAACCCATCAGTTGAAAACCAGGTGCAATCAAGGGAATGTTATCGAGGGTATTTAGCAAACTCGCCAAGACTTTCAAGCTGACAAACCCAACTCCAGCGATCGCTACGGCGAGGAGAATGCGCTGATTTTGGGCGGTGAAGGTGCTGAGAAAATAGGGGAGATCAGCGATGAATTGGATCACCGGGTTATCGTATTCCTCGCGCACCGGAATTTTGATCTCAGGGTCTGGGCTAGCGGCGGGGGTCTCCTCGGCAGAAGCCGCTGCCGCCGTGGCGGGGGCTTCCTCCGGTTGTTGGGCCAGAATTTCATCCACCACGGGATAGGCTTGCAAAGCGAGGGTCGTCCCGTCGGCTTGGGTGAGGGTTTGCCAAATTTCCTCGGTGATGTGGGGCATGAAGGGATGGAGGAGTTTTAATGTCCCTTCGAGGACATAGGCGAGAGTCTGTTGGGCACTGCGGCGCGAGTTGGTTTGCGCCCCATCGCGGAGGCGGGGTTTGACGAGTTCAATATACCAATCGCAAAAGTCCCCCCAAATGAATTCATACAGGCCTTTGGCGGCTTCGCCGAGGCCGTATTGTTCGAGGTGGTCGCGGGTTTCGGTGACGGTGTGGTAGAACCGCGAGAGAATCCAGCGATCGCTCAATTCCACCCCCAGCACATCAGGAATGCCCAAGC
>CAZCWE010000056.1:4752-14207 GCA_964502285.1 uncultured Spirulina sp.
TGATCAGGGTGTAGCGCAGGGCATCGGCTCCATACTTATTAATCAGCAGCAGCGGATCAATGCCATTGTTTGCCGACTTCGACATTTTTTTGCCGTTCTCATCCCGCACCAAACCGTGAATGTAGATATCTTTGAAGGGCATTTTTCCGGTGAAATAGCCGGACATCATCGTCATCCGCGCCACCCAGAAAAAGATAATGTCAAACCCCGTTACGAGGGTTGAATTGGGAAAATAGGCAGCCAAATCTTCAGTTTCGTTCGGCCAGCCCATCGTTGAAAAGGGCCACAATCCTGATGAAAACCAGGTATCCAATACATCGGGATCGCGCTCTAGCTGCACATCCTCGCCGTATTGAGCTTTGGCTTTTTCCCAGGCTTCGGTTTCGTTGTGGGCCACCACGAAGGGGGTATGGTCGGTAATTTTGCCCTCGGTGTGGTTGACCACGTACCAAGCCGGGATTTGATGCCCCCACCACAATTGCCGCGAAATACACCAATCCTTGAGACGCACGAGCCAATCGCGGTACACCTTTGACCACCGTTCCGGGACAAAATGGGGGGATTGGTGTTGATCCAGTTCCGTGAGGGCGTTTTGGGAGAGGGGGTCAATTTTGACGAACCATTGAGTGGAGAGGAGGGGTTCGATGGGGACTTTGCCGCGATCGCTATGGGGAACCGTATGGCGATAGGGCTCCACTTTCACCAATGCCCCCAATTCATCCAGTTTTTGCACCACGGCTTGACGGGCCGCAAAACGGTCTTGCCCAGCAAATTCACCGCCCAACTCATTGATCGTGCCGTCTTTATTCAAGATCGTGATCATCGGTAAATTGTGGCGTTGGCCCATCTCGAAATCGTTGGGGTCGTGGGCGGGGGTGACTTTGACGCAGCCCGTGCCGAATTCAGGATCAACAAATTCATCGCCAATGACGGGAATCTGTCGCCCCAAAATCGGCAGGGTGAGCATTTTCCCGATCAGGTGTTGATAGCGTTCGTCCTGGGGACTCACGGCCACGGCGGTATCGCCCAGCATCGTTTCGGGGCGGGTGGTGGCCACTTCCACGGAGCCGCTGCCATCGCTGAGGGGATAGCGGAAATGCCAGAGGTGGCCGTCTACTTCTTTGGGTTCAACTTCGAGGTCGGAAACGGCGGATTGAGACGCGGGACACCAGTTGACGAGGTAGTTACCGCGATAGATCAGCCCGTCTTCGTAGAGTTTGACGAAGGCCGTGAGGACGGCTTCGCAGAGGGTGTCGTCCATGGTGAAGCGTTCGCGGCTCCAGTCGGCGGAGAGGCCGAGGCGACGCAGTTGATCCACGATCGCACCTCCCGATTGCGATCGCCAATCCCACGCCCGTTTTAAAAATTCTTCTCGCCCCACCGCATCACGGTTCGTGCCTTCGTCGCGCAGTTGGCGTTCTAGGATGGTTTGCACCGCAATACTGGCGTGGTCGGTTCCCGGCAAACAGAGGGTATCTTTCCCCAGCATCCGGTTGTAGCGCACCAACGTATCAATTAACGCCGTATTAAAGGCATGACCCATGTGCAGCCGCCCGGTCACATTGGGCGGCGGGATGACAATGCTGTAGCTTTCCTTCCCAACGCTGGGTGTACCCTGAAAGACCTGCTGCGTTTCCCAATGGGTTTGCCACTTGGTTTCAGTGGTGCTGGGATCGTATTGAGGGGCGAGGTTGGGGATACTATCAGTCATGCGGGATGGCGTGAAAGGAATAATTTTTGCGCGAATGTATTATCAATTTTGCCACAGGTCTTTCGCTTCTTCGGTGGAAGGGGGTAAATCGTCGGAGGCGATCGCCAAACTGGCCCACGGTTCTCAGCAATTCTCGCCCCATTTCGCAGGATGCAAGTATCGAGTTCACGCCCCACCCTATGCCGATTTCTCTGCTCCGTTCCTGCTTCACGCTGATGCTGGTCTGCCTGCTCACGCTGTCATCGGGAAGCCTCGCCCCCGCCGCCCAAGCCGCCCCCGTCACCCGCGACGCGGCCCTAGAGGTGATCAACGACCTCGAAGCCCGCGCCGTCCTCACGCCTGAGGTGGCCGCCACCCAACGCACCTACTACCGCACCCATCCCCAGCAATATCCCCGCAGCCTCTGGCAAAAACTGCGGGGCGTGGTGACGTTTGCCAATGTGATTTGGGCGATCGCCAGTGTCCTTTTAATTCTTGCGATCGGCTGGCTCGTGGGCCTCTATTTCGTCGCCTTACTAATGTTGATCCCGGCCGCCGTTTATGAAGCCCTCGCCTATGGGGCATCGATCGGGTTAATGGTGGGCAGTCCCGATGAATTTGGAGCCTTGCCCGGCTGTTTAGGGCTGGGGGCAAGTTTGGCCTGGTCTCATGTCGCCCACCCCAACGCGGTGAAACCGATTTATCAAACACTGCGCTGCGATCCTCTCACCCTCTGCGCTTTGCTCCTCACCCTAGCCTGGGGCGCGGCGGCAATCTGGCAAGATAGCAAAATTTTAGGGTTCATCGCGGTGCTGGCATTGGAGGCAACTTTGGGGTTTGCGATCGCCATCTTCCCCGGCCTCTACAGCATCGGGTTTCGCAGCCGCGCCGCCCTCCCCCGCGCCGTCCTCAGCTCCCTCGGCTTCATCGCCCTCTACATCCCCCTCCACCAAGGCTATTTAAGCCTCCCCGCCGCCGAACTCTTCCAGCCCGGCATTCTCTTCGTCGGCACATTTGTCTACAGTCTAGGCTTGTTGATTTGGTCGTCCCGCTGGTATCGCCACGGTCAACGCTGGCACTACATCGCCCTCCAACTGGTCACCATTGCCTCCGGTGTGCTGATGCTCTACGGCGGCGGGGTGTTGGGGATTCAACAATTTCAAGCGATCGGCGGCACATTTTTCGTCCTCTACCTCTTCGAGAAATACGCAGAAATTCCCTGGCAAAAAGCCGGGTTTGCCTGGGGACTCCTGGGGTTAGCGGTATTGCTCGGCGGTTTGGCCTGGTTAATGCGTCAATAAGCTGATATGCATCTAAATTACACATAATAGTACAAAAACAATACATTGTCCTATGCCAATCAAGAATTATCTGACTGAGGAAGAAAGAAAAAGACTACAACATGAGCTTAAACATCACGAGTATCCAGAGATTCGAGAAAGAATTCTGATGCTTTTGTTGAGAAATGATGGAAAAACTTATCAAGAGATTGCCGACTTCTCAGGTTCTTCATTAAGAAAAGTCGCTTATTGGTGTACGCATGGCGATCCGAATAACTTAGAAAGTCTAGTCGATGAAAGAATGAAAGGGAACTGGCATAAAGCGACCCCTGAGTACATAGAATTGCTAAAAGAAGTTATAGATCAAGACCCGAAAGAGTATGGATATGAGTTGGGTCGTTGGACAGCGAAGCGTTTATCTACTCACTTGAAAGATAAGACTGGAATTCAATTAAGTTCTAGTCAAATAATCCGGATTCTAAAAAAAACAAATTCGTCTATATTTGGTCAAAATACAGCCTAGAAGATCAGCAAGATCCGGTTAAGAGAGAACTATTCAAGAAGAAGCTAGAGGAGTATTCAAGAATAGCAAAAGAAACGCCAAACCGTCTCCAGATATGGTTTTGGGATGAGTCTGGGTTTGGATTAAAACCGATCAAAGGGAAAAGTTGGACAAAAAAAGGAAAACGAAAAAAAGTATCAGGAAGAAGAAAAGGCAGAATAAATGTAATGGGAGGTTTACGTTTGTCTGACAAGGAGCGTTACGTTGATTTCTTAAAAAAAGGAACAGGAAAAAGCTTCTATTGTGTGCTCGATCAGTTTTACGAACATCTAGAATATGAATGGGAGAGCGAAAATAAAAATCTTGAAGAGTTCAAAAAAAGTGATTGCAAAATCGTCGTAATCTTAGACAATGCAAGTATTCACAAAACGAAAGAGTTTTTTAGAAAAGATAAAAACAGAAATGCCAAACATTATCATAGAGTTTCTACCTGAATATAGTCCGGACTATAACTTAATAGAAATAGTATGGCATTCAGCAAAAGAATTCATCGCAAACCGATTAATTGAATCGGTTCAAGAGCTTGAAATTCTATTGCATAAGTTACTCAATGAGGGAGAACTGGTTATTAAATGGAATCGAAATATCAAAAACAAGGGAAATTCAGTCAATGCAATTTAGATGACGATCAGCTTATCCGCAATATTTCCTGATGGCTTGACCGTCAATGTTCGCGATTACTCCGCGACAACCCTGTGCTCAGGGTCAGGTACGCCAAAATTGAGATCAGCGGGGGCAGCGCGAAAAACACGCTGCGGATGGGAAAAAAGCTAGCAACAGGACTTGAACCCGCAACCGTCTCATTACAAGTGAGGTGCTCTACCAATTGAGCTATGCTAGCGACCAGTTAGGTATTCTAACAAGACGAGTCAGAGATTGCAAACAATTCAAAAATCTGACGGCACACGCCTTTGAGCTTATCGGTGACATCGGGATAGGGCAGATCTTGGCCTTCAATCCGCCAATGGTCAATGGTGGAAAGTCGCCAAGCTTCGCCGCGATGATTAAAGGCGGCAACCTCGACCCCGATGATGCGCTGGGTTTGCGTTTCTGGGTCGCAGTGAAAGCGCACTTGGACGAGGATGCTGCGACCTTGGAGGCGGGGACTCCAGCCGGGAAAGTGGAAGCCGAGATCGATGGAGTCAGGGTCTACCCATTCTTGGGTGTCGGGGTCGCTGCGCCAAGGGGTGAGGTCGGCTTTCGCATCCGGAAAGGTTGTTTTGAATATGTTGGCGATCGCTGCAATTTTGCTCGTCAGTTGTAAGTTATGGGCTTGTTCTGCCGCATTCACGAGCCATCCTCCTCTCGATTAACACGGGTTTAAGCATTGGTTATACCGTATTTTTTCAAAATGTAACAAATCCTCGCCGCTAAATACGATGGGGTTTGGGGTAATGGCGTATGATTCCCATCAGAGTCTTGTACTAGCAGAAGGTCATGATTGTCGCGATTGATTTGGGGACGAGCAACACGGCCATTGCTCGTCTTGCCGCTACCACAAAACAAGGGGAATTGGTGAACCTGCCCCCCTTCACCCAACAGTTTTTACAAAATCCGCCCTTGGTTCCCAGCCTGCTGTATGTGGAACAGGGGGCAACGGGACAAGTGTTGGTGGGTCAGCAAGTGTGCGATCGCGGCTTGGATGTGCGCAATGATCCGCGTTTTTTCCGGCGGTTTAAACGGGGGATCGGCGCAGCGGTGCAGGGGTTTTTACCGGAATTAGATGGCCAAACGATCACCTTTGAGCAGGCGGGAACCTGGTTTTTAACCCAGATCCTGACGCAACTCCAAGCCCAAGAGCCGATTGAATCCCTGGTGCTCACGGTTCCGGTGGATAGTTTTGAATCCTATCGCCGTTGGTTAACCGATGTGTGTCAAGAGTTGCAGATTCCCCAGGTGCGGCTGTTGGACGAACCCACAGCGGCGGCCTTGGGCTATGCTAGTTTCGGGACAAAAACGGTGCTGGTGGTGGATTTTGGCGGCGGGACGGTGGATTTTTCCCTGGTGGATTTGCAGCCGGAGGAGAAGAACGCGGGCAAAAAACCCTTGGGATTCATTTTGAAATGGGGCGATCAGTTGCTGGGCGATCGCACCACGCAGCGGGTCAAAACCGCCCAAGTGCTCGCCAAAGCTGGCCAAAACCTCGGCGGCTCCGATCTTGATGATTGGCTGGTTGATCACTTCGTGGCCACCCAAAACATCCCAAAATCCACCCTTTCCGCCCGCCTCGCCGAACGCTTAAAAATCCGCCTCTCGACCCAAAAAACCGCCGAAGAAGCCTATTTTGACGATGAAACCCTCGACAGTTACACCCTGAAGCTCAATCGGGCAGAATTCGACGCGATTTTAACCGAGCGGGGCTTTTTTGAGCAGTTGGATGCGTTGATGACCCAAGTGTTGCAACAGGGGCGATCGCAAGGGGTAGACCGCGATGATATTGGCGCGGTGTTGTTGGTGGGGGGCACGACGCAACTCCCGGCGGTGCGAAACTGGATCGGGCGCTATATCGAGCGGGAGAAGATTCGCGCGGAGAATCCCTTTGGGGCGATCGCCCTTGGGGCGCTGCAACTGGCCCAAGGCTTTGAACTGAAAGACTTTCTCTACCACAGCTACGGCATCCGCTATTGGCACCGCCGCGACAAGCGCCACGCCTGGCATCCGATCATCCCCGCTGGCCAGCCTTACCCCACGGCCGAACCCATTGAACTCCTCTTGGGGGCATCGGTGGAAAATCAGCCCAGCGTGGAATTGATCATCGGCGAACTGGGAACCCAAACCAGCAGCACCGAGGTCTATTTCGACGGCGATCGCCTCGTCACCCGCACCCTCGACAATGGTGAAGCGGCAGTGCAACCCCTCAACGACCGCGACGGAGCCCGGACGATCGCCACCCTTTCCCCCCCTGGCATACCGGGACGCGATCGCCTCAAACTTCTCTTTTCCGTCGATGGGCAACGTCGCCTACGGTTAACCGTGGAGGATCTCCTCACCCAGCAAATCCTCTTAAAGGATGCGATCGTCGCGGAGTTGTCCTAATCCCTCTAGATCAACACAATTCCTGAACTATCAACCAATAGCTTTACTATTTAGCCCAAACCACTTAACTTTCTCCATATAATGACAGCCACAATTCAAAATGTTCGCTCAAAAATTTTGACTCCCAGGTATGCAGTCATAGCAGTTGCAACGAGTGTCCTACTGATAATTCTTGTGAACACTGCTTGGCTCTGTGATGACGCAATGATTACTTTTCGAACAGTTTTGAATTTTGTCCACGGTAATGGCTTGGTGTTTAACTTAGGTGATCGCGTTCAAGGATATACTCATCCCCTTTGGATGCTTGTCCTGTCGCTAAGTTACTGGATTAACGATGAAATTTTTATATCCACCATGTATCTTGGTATCGTGTTGACAGCGATCGCCTTTAGTATTGCTGTGTTCAAAGCACGACAGTCAATTCTGAATTTGAGTATTGTCTGCTTAGGATTAATTAGTTCTAAAGCCTTTATTGAGTACGGAACATCTGGACTTGAAAACCCATTATCATATGTTCTTTTTGGGCTTTTATTTATAATGACTAGCCGAAATGCTATTCAGAAGGATAAGGATCAGTCATCAATTGCGATCATCGCAATCTGTAGCTTAATCTTTCTTTGTCGTATGGACTACGCTGTGATCTGTGCTCCCATCGCCATCATGACCTGGATTCGTCTTAAAAAGATAAAGCCCATTATCATGAGCTTTTTAATTGGTGGCTTACCTGCATTTTCCTGGCTTATTTTCTCCAGCATTTATTACGGTACACCCTTCCCTAATACCTACTACGCCAAACTTCACACCGGCATTCCCAAATACCAAACTATTATCCAAGGTATTCATTATTTTCAAGACCTCATCAATCATGACTTGCTATCATTTGCATTTATTTTGATTTCACTCATTGCTCTGGTCTTGCAAAAAGACAAAAAAGCCTATGCGATCGCCTTTGGTTTTGGTGTCTTTTTATATCTTCTCTATATTTTGAATATTGGTGGTGATTTTATGTCTGGGCGATTCTTTGCCGTTCCTGTCTATCTTGCTGCTCTTATTTTTTCTAGTCTCAATACTCAATATCAACGGAGCCTAATTCCTATTGGTATACTTATTGTGTATCTAGCAGCTCAAAATCTTTTGGATTTATATAAAATCCCCGTTCCAGCTATGCATGCTAATGGTATCGCTCATGAACGAGGATTCTACTATGAACCTTATGGCTTGAAATCTTCATTAACAACATTTCCAAATACATCCCAATGGAAAAGGCACGAATCAGCAGAGATAGTTCCACAGTCAGTACGCACCATTTGTGGTGGATTAGGAAATGAATCACTGCGAGAGGGTGCAGATGTTCATTTTGTGGATCAGTGCGGCCTGGTTGATGCTCTACTGGTACGTTTACCTACTCAAAAATTTGGTAAAGAAACACCTGATCGTCTAACTGTATTTTCTTTTTTGAAACTAGTCTACATTGCTCTTTTCGAGTCTGTACCGGGGTCGTGGACTAACGAATTTGGATGGCGAATCGGGCACCTTGATCGAGACATACCGAAAGGATACATTGAATCAATACAACAGGGTGAAAATCGAATCGAAAATGAAGCAATTGCGACTTTATATGACGATATTAAAACGGTGATCAGTGATCCAATCTGGAGTTTTGAACGGTTTAAACTCATTTGGCTGTTTAGCCGTAACAAGTTGTGACAGAAAATTCTGAGATGTACCTTGAGTTGTCTTAATACCCCAGGGTTAAGGCATCGGGTTTGCGCGGGTCGGAGGCTCCGGTGATGCGATCGCCCTCGATTAAAATACTTTGCACACTGCCCGCTGCGTATTGCGGTTGCACCTCATGACCCATCAGGCGCAGGAGGGCGATCGTGTCGGGGCTGATCCCCTCTTCCACGTAAAGCTGATCCGGGAGCCATTGGTGATGGATACGGGGGGCGGCACTGGCTGCGGCGATGTTCATGCCGTGGTCGATCACGTTCAAAATCATCTGTAACACAATCGTGATAATCCGACTGCCCCCCGGACTGCCTGTAATTAACACTGGTTTCCCGTCCCGCAGCACAATCGTCGGACTCATGGAACTGAGCATCCGTTTTTCCGGCTCGATGGCGTTAAATTCGCCGCCAATCAGGCCGTAGGCGTTGGGGACACCGGGTTTGGCGGAAAAGTCGTCCATCTCGTTATTGAGGAGGATGCCCGTACCGGGAACGGTGATGCCACTGCCATAGCTGAAGTTGAGGGTGTAGGTGTTGGCGACGGCGTTCCCGAAGCGATCGACGATGGAATAGTGGGTGGTTTCGTCGCTTTCGGGGGGGATGGGGTTGCCGGGTTGGATCGTGCGGCTGGGGGTGGCGCGATCGCGATTAATCTCGCGGCGCAGTTCGTCGGCGTAGTCCCGCGAGGTTAAGCCGTCGAGGGGCACATCAACAAAATCCGAATCACCGAGGTATTGGGCGCGATCGCTGTAGGCTCGTTTCATCGCCTCGGTCATCAGGTGGATGGTTTTGGCACTGTTATGGCCGAGGGTATCGAGGGGGAAGGGTTCGAGGATGTTGAGCATTTGGATCAGATGCACACCGCCGGAACTGGGGGGCGGCATCGAATAGACTTGATAGCCGTGATAATCCCCCTGGATCGGGTTACGTACAGCCGGACGATAGGCCGCGAGATCGGCTTGGGTGATTAAGCCGCCATTGTTGGACATTTCCGTGGCGATCGCTTCAGCAATCTCCCCCTGATAAAACGCGCTGATCCCCTGGTCGGCAATCTGTTGCAAACTGCGGGCGAGATCCGGCTGTTGGGCGAGCGCATCCCCTTTGGCAACGACCTGCTGCTCGAGGCCGCCAATGTCGACGGTCTGACGCTGCACATGGAA
>CAZCWE010000057.1:0-6508 GCA_964502285.1 uncultured Spirulina sp.
TAAAGATGTTTCAGTTTCACTCTGGCATCGATTGTCTTAAACTTCCATATCACCTTAGATGTCTTCTGATTCCGTACCTTTTGCCATGCCTTGAGCTCCTCTTTTAGTTTTTCTGTACTAGGAATCCTTCGATCTAAACATTGCTTTGATAAGACACTCAGTTCAGTTTCGGCTATATTCAACCAACTACCATTACGTGGCGTATGATAAAGTTCTAGTCTTCTTGCTAAACGATGAGCTTCCGGTGCAGGAAATGCTTCATACAGCGAAGCGATGTTATGGGTGTTCAAATTATCACTGAGTAGCTTTACTTTTCGAGCTTCCGGATAGTCCTCATCCAACAATTGGCGTACCTCCTCTGCCCAATCTATCCTCGTTCGATTATCTCGGCTACTCACTCTTCTCCATCCTCGATGGGGGTCAATAAACATAAACAAAGCTTGAACACCTTCCCGCTCATAATGATAGTCTTCTTTTTTATCTTGTCCGGGTTGCATTGCTATCGGTGGGTAAACCTCTCCGAGCAGTTGCTTGGATGCTTCATCCATCGCAATCAAAGGTTCTTCTTCACATGGCTCCATGCTGTACAAGTCAAGGACGACTTCCATCTCTGCCACGAATCTTGCTAAATCTCTTTCGGGAATACAAAATCTCTGGGTTTTCCAAGGTCGTAATTCGTTTTTTTTAGAGTACGCCAAACCGTCGAGGCGGAAATTTCGGTGATTATTTGTCTTTGCTTGAGTTCTGACGTTAATAGTCTGATTGTCCAAGCAGTTCGCCCTTCTGGTGGGTCTGAACAACATAAGGCGATTATTTGGGCTTCGCTAGCTCCATCAACCTTGGGAGGAGTGGGGGAAGTTTTCCTTACTTTTCTTTCCAGCGCAGGTTTTCCACCTTTTTGGAGAAATCTTTGACGAATCCGACCGACAGTATTTCTATGCACCTGCAATGCTTCCGCTATTTCGTTATCCGTCCATTTTCTCTTGGTATTTTCCCCTTCATCACACATCAGTAAAATTCTGGCGTGCAAGATCTTTTTCGCGGGAGCATAGCCATTTCGACTAATTAGTTCTAAGTTTTCTCTATCCTCGATTTTTAAATAGACTTTATCTCTGCGCCCTCTTCCCATGATTGACGATCTCCCAACCAATATGTATTGCACTATTTTAGCTGAAACAGTCCAGTAGGGGTATGGGGAAAATCGCGATCGCTCTCGGCGTACAAGCCAGAAACCCGGTTTCTTCTACCGGCTTGGTATGAGTATTGTTGACGATTATGGGAGCGGATGTCCCAAAACTTCAGCAGCGGTTAAATTAAATTCTGGAAAGTTGGGAGATGGGAGGCGGTCATTTTGGCTAAATGTTCCGACTTCTTGGTAAACACTATTCTGCAATTCTAAGATCAAAATCTTTTGGGTTTGAGGATCAACAATCCAGTATTCAGGAATGCCACAATCCTGATATTGCTGTCTTTTGGCAATATAATCACGATGGCGTTGAATGTCTCCAGGACTGACAATTTCAACCACCAATACAGGGGGGAGCATGTCGAGGCGGATGGTATTGCGGCGGGTGAGTTGTTGAATATGTTCTTCGCGAAGAATAGTCAAATCAGGATAGCGGTTTCTAGGTTCGCCGCGTACTTCTAATTCGAGTCCCTGGCCTCGGACGCGATCTGTACCCAGAAGAGAGGCGAAGATAACGAGGAGGCGGGTTGCAATTTGGACATTGAAGCCGGATTCTGGCGGCATTGCAATCAGTTCCCCATTGAACAGTTCATAAAGTTGCTCAGAATCATGCTCATATTCTAGGTATTCTTCAAAGGTATTAAACCGAGGTTTGGTGATTAACATAGGGAAGATTTTGCCGGGTAGCAGATTGGCGATCGCTTCTCATCAATTCAGCAATAGTATAACCCGATTTTTCCTAGTCCATCAGAAACCGGGTTTGTTGTATTGCCTCCTTTTTCCCAACTTCCTAACAGAAACCCGGTGGTGTAGCCTCTCTCATTTTTGGCGGACATTTCGAGAAAAACCCGGTTTCTCATTCGCACCAGGAAGAGGGAAAGAGGGAAAAAGGGAAAGAGGATCAAAAAGTTCTGGGGGCGACAATGCGAAAACCGATGAAGACGTTGAACTTGAAGACGCGGGGGCCGTTGAATCGATTAGCAGAGCGACAGAACTCCGGGTAGCTAAGCCAGCAACCACCACGCAGCAGTTTTCCTGATCTTGATTGATTGGTCAATAAGCTTGTGAGCCACTCTTGAGAGTTTTGATAATGATTATCATTGTCTATCCATGCCCTGCCATCCCCCGGCGCACCTTCATAACTCTCATGCCAATCATCTAAGCACCACTCCAATAAATTCCCGTGCATCTCATGCAGTCCCCATGCATTGGGTGCGTTTAAACTCCCCACCGGAATCGTTCTGTTTCGATATTCCCCCTTCTTCCCTTGGCCATAGGTGTAGTTGCCATCATAGTTCGCTACTTGTGGGGAGAGAGTGGGTCCAAAGTGGAATGGGGTCGTTGTTCCCCCTCGACAGGCATATTCCCATTCTGCTTCACTGGGCAGACGGTAGAGATTGCCGCTGGCTTGACTTAATCTCAGACAAAACTCGATGCAGTCTTCCCAACTCACCTGTTCTACAGGGTTGTTTTTGCCGTTGAAACGAGCAGGAGCAGACGTTAGAGATCGCAATACTTGGGGCAGTTGGGCGACGACTTCCCATTGGGCTTGAGTGATCGCCGTGCGACTCATGGCAAATTCCGGCACGCTCACCCGATGCTGTGGGCCTTCATCATCAGATCGCCCTGCTTCATTTTTTGGTGCGCCCATCATAAATTTCCCTGCCGGAATCCTTGCCATTTCTATATTTAGGCCCTGGGTGTTTTCCACATAGCCCTGATTTTGCCCTGGTTGTCGCTGGGCGATATCTCCCCGTTTATTGAGTGTGATGATCTCGTAGTGGTAAGTTTGGGCATTATTTCGGGAGATTGGTTGGGAAAATTGAACTGGCGGGGATGGTTTTACGGGAGAGGATTTCGATACAGGGGACTTGAGATCCGCTAACACTTCCGTTGTGGATTGATAGCGTTTTCTTGAGGCGTGCTCAATCAGTCGGTCTAGGATTTTACCCAAATTATTACTGACCCGATTCCCATTCAAATAATCCCGCCATACCCACTCCATATCATGGACAGCATACAAATCAAATGGACTCACCTGTGTCAATAAATGCAGGCACGT
The DNA here is from genome assembly GCA_964502285.1 of uncultured Spirulina sp. GTDB lineage: Bacteria > Cyanobacteriota > Cyanobacteriia > Cyanobacteriales > Spirulinaceae > Spirulina. The sequence continues at coordinate 3,249 of CAZCWE010000057.1, forward strand.
CACCCCCAAACTGTATAAATCACTATTGAATCGCGCTTTTCCCATATTTTGCTCTGGGGCGCAATATTCCGCCGAACCGATTTGCGTCCCTGTCACCGTGCGCTGTACCTGTTTCAAGACCTTCGCCGCACCGACATCCACCAACACTAATTTTTGATCCGCCTGACGGCGAATAATATTATCCGGCTTGATATCGCGATGAATCACCTTACGACTGTGGACAAACTCAAGAATATTCAACAAATCGACCAATAACGCCCGAATCTGCTGCTCTGAAAATACTCCCTGATTTTTCAGTTCTTCCTTGAGCGTGATTCCGTTAATAAACTCTTGAACTAAATAGGATTGATCATTCTCAACAAAATGTGCGAACAATTCCGGGATTTGGGGATGTTTTCCCAAAATTTCTAACTGTTGCGCCTCTTGGTCGAACAGTTCCAGCGCCTTGGAGCGGGTGGCCGGGTCTTGGGGCGAAAATTGCTTAATCACACAAAACGGCTTCGAGGGTTTGTCCTCATCCACCGCCAAAAACGTCCGCCCAAACCCGCCCTGGCCGATAATGTCCTTCGCCCAATACCGCCCCCGCAATAGCAACGGATTGCCGCACGTTTGGCAAAACTGGTGGCCGTCGGGGTTCGGCTGACGACAGGCCGGGTTAAGACAGTGACGCATGGGATACAGAGAACGCGATCGCTCAATTTTAGCCGAACAAACAGCCTCAACCCAAATACAAACTCACACTGAGGCTCTATTCATTTGGATCGCTGCTCAATGCCACATCTTCATAAATCAACCCCAACGCACAGCGAAAATTGAGGCTGCTTAACTCTAATTGGCAACCCGCTAAATCTTCCCCGTTTTCAGGATAAGAGGTTAACTCCCACTTGCCCGCTGCATTTTTGGGATACCGATCAATTCTGATTTGGGTAGCATCGATTAAGACGTATTCTTCAAGGGTGGAACTTTGGCGATAAAACTGGAACTTTTGGCCATAATCAAAAGCTCCGGTACTGGGGGACAGCACTTCAACGATTAACTGAGGGTAAAGAATTGCATTCATGGCAGTGCGATCGCGCTCATCACAACTCACCACCACATCCGGATAAAAATACGGCCCCTGTTCAGAAACTCGTACTTTCACATCCGGAACATTAACGCGGCAACCTTTTTCGCGACTATGAGCGCGGAGTAAGCCATACACATTCAACGCAACATCATTATGAGGTAACGTCACCTCTGTTTTGCTATAAACTGTCCCGTTAATCTGCGTCTTACTCTAGCGATCGCGAATCACGGGGAGCCGTGCTGAACCTAGGCCCATACAAAAATTTCACCGCGCTCGACTGGTCTAGTTCTGCGGGTGAATCGGGATTGTTGATTTGACTTAATGCTTGATCTGATTGGTCGTAATCGATGCATAAAGGGAAGAAATGAAAGCACTTGGGAGTCTTTCCTTGTTTCGACCCCAAGTGCTTTTCTTCAACTTTACTCCTCACACTCACCTACTAGATTAATGATTAAATGGAACTTGTCAAGGGGTAAGGGCTATTTTCGGGTGAGATTACGTCAAATACCATAGAGTCCTACGCTTAATCGCGGGCAACACGAAGGCGACCCCGTTGCACGGAACGGAGGATGCGATCCACGGTTCGGCGTTCGTCTGCGTTGATTTTCTCATCGAAAATAGCAGCCATGAGGCCATAGCGATCGCCCAAGGTGAGCACCCCGGTTTCCGCAGTTGATGCAACGATTTCATAAATCGCGCCAGGAATGAGTTGGATGGGGATTGGCATGATGTCTCCATTCACAAGGCTGCTTATCTTCCTATCATTCACGGTTTACCCTGCCATTGAGGTGATTTCCTCAGGGGTTTTCTGTGAGATTGGTTAGGAGTCGGACTGATGAGGGTTACAGACTCTTGTTGATGGATATTACCGTTGCGCGTGATACAGAACCCATGAAACAGTGATGGTTATCACGGTTGGGGCGTTAGGTGAGGTGTTGATCGATGAGGGTGGGAATATCATCCGGGCGCACGCGGCTATATTTGGCGCGATCCGGGAGCAGGATCACGTGGGGGCCTTGTTTACATTGATTGAGACAGCCGGTGCTTTTGATCGTGACGGCATCGCTGAGGTTGCGATCGCTCAATTCCGCCGCCAGTTGTGAACAGACTTTCCCCGCCCCCCGCTTACGACAACTGGATTTTTGGCAAATGAGAATTTTGGCAGCTTCGGCCTTGGGGCGCGGCGGAGTGGGGGGAGCGGTCACCAATTCCGATTGCACTGCCCAGGGGCTGAGGATCACTTGCTCGGCTTTGAGGGTGAGGACACCTGTTTTGCGCGATCGCCGCTGCTCGCCGTGAATCGTCACCCAGTGGCCCGGTTGAATTGCTGGATCAAGCCGATGGCGCAGGGCTTTCGGGACTTTAAACCAATAGTCGCGATCGTCCACACCCACCCGCAGGGCTTTCAACTTCGCCCCATCTTGATAAAACAAGCTCTGTAAGTGACCCGTGCAGCGAATCGGGGTGGGGGTTGCTTTCGTATAACTCATAAAAAAATGGCGTAAACAGCATCAATCGCAAGTCCCGCAGCCATGCAAACCGACGACGTTCAGCCGCTGGGATTGTGCTGATCGCTCTGTTCGGGGTTTGGGTTTTGCGCTTGTTTGCCAGTATAGACAGAAAATCCACTAATGAGAATACTTTTCAATAAAAAGGTGGTCTAAATCCAAAAAATCAGCCCCTCCTTGCCTTGCGCCTTGATGGGCGAGGGGTGAAATGAAGCGCAGGCAAGACCTTGGGTTAGACGGTTTGAGCCGGAGGCTCGATTAATTGATAATTGTTAGACATAGTCAGCGATCGCCCCCGCTGCTGCCCTGCCCAGGGGCGACGGTCTCAAAAAGAGCGCGACAAATGAGCGATATGATGAAGGTCGGAATTTATGACGGAACCGAGCCATGCTGGAATTAACCGACCTCAAGCGGGGAGTCACCGTGTTAACTGATCGCCTGGGCAAAGCTCAGGACTATCTTTGACCTCCCTCAACTCAACGCCCAGATTCACGACCTAGAGCAACAAGCCGCCCAGCCGGAACTGTGGGATGATCCGGCGGCGGCGCAGCACATCATGCAGACCCTCAATGATTTGAAGTCGAGTGTGGCGCAGTACCGCAGTTGGGTGTCTCAGCTTGAGGATGTGGGTGCGATCGTGGAGCTTCTCGAAGTGGAAACCGATGAAAGTCTTTGGCAAGAGGCCA
>CAZCWE010000057.1:6557-9683 GCA_964502285.1 uncultured Spirulina sp.
GCTGACGATCAATGCCGGCGCGGGGGGAACCGATGCCCAGGATTGGGCGGAAATGCTGCTGCGGATGTATACCCGTTGGGGCGAGCAGCAGGGATATAAAGTCTATTTGGCAGAAATTTCAGAAGGGGATGAAGCCGGGATCAAGTCTGCGACGCTGGAAATCTTGGGCCGCTATGCCTACGGCTATCTGCGGGGGGAAAAGGGAACCCATCGCCTCGTGCGGATTTCGCCCTTTAATGCCAATGGCAAACGCCAAACCAGCTTTGCGGGGGTGGAGGTGATGCCCGCGTTGGATGAATCGAAAATTACCTTGGATATTCCCGATAAGGATCTCGAAATTACCACGTCGCGATCGGGAGGGAAGGGCGGCCAAAACGTCAATAAGGTGGAAACAGCGGTGCGCATTCTCCATATTCCGACGGGGTTAGCGGTGCGCTGCACCCAGGAGCGATCGCAACTGCAAAACAAAGACAAAGCCATGGCCCTCCTCAAAGCCAAACTCCTGGTCATCGCCCAAGAACAACGCGCCCAAGAAATCGCAGAAATTCGCGGCGATATGGTGGACGCGGCTTGGGGCAACCAGATCCGCAACTATGTATTTCACCCCTATCAGATGGTGAAGGATCTCCGCACCAATACCGAAACCACAGCCATTAGTGATGTGATGGATGGCGCCTTGGATGAGTTTGTTGAAGCCTACCTGCGGCTGGATTCTGGCATTGCAGGCTAGAGGGCGGCAGCTTTCTCTTTGACTATACAATTTGCCTGAAGCATAATCTTGAGTTATGTCAAGAGATTTCGGATTCCTTCGGGAAATACAATGAGAAAAAAGGCTAGAGCCTCGGTTTCACAGTGCTTATCTGGATTTTTTTGCCCCCCACATCGCCAGAAATGTGAAAAACTGAATATAAGCTGAATTTATGTTAAGAGAGCTTAAGACTTTCATTGCTAATGCTAACTATACCGGATCGAGATTTTCCCGTACTATCAGACATAGAAACTTACACCAGCCTTTAAAGAGTTGAGTTTCGCGAAGGCTGTTGTTCATAACAGAAGAGGAGTTCCCTACCTATGGCGACTTATAAAGTTACGTTGAAATGTGAAGCGGAAGGACTGGACACCACCATTGAAGTCCCCGATGACGAATATATTCTTGATGTTGCTGAAGAGCAAGGTGTCGATCTCCCCTACTCCTGCCGTGCTGGTGCTTGCTCCACCTGTGCAGGGAAATTGGTTTCCGGCACCATAGATCAAACGGATCAATCCTTCTTAGATGATGATCAAATCTCTGCTGGTTTCGTGCTGACCTGCGTTGCTTACCCGAAATCGGATTGTGTGATTGAAACCCACCAGGAAGAAGCGCTCTACTAAGACGAGGTCAACCCCCGTCGGTTCATCAATCCTGAAAAGCCATCAAACCGTGTTTGGTGGCTTTTTTCAATCCCCAACGTGCCCCAGCGGGTTAACAGCGGGGAATCGTTCGGACATCCCATGAGCGCACCCTCAGGGATTCAAAAATCAACATGGGGTGTCCTCTCGCAACAAGATCACTGGGATAGATGGTGGCTAAGCTTGTCGAAGGGGCGGGGCTTGAAAACCAGTTTTGAAGCAACCGCCAAATCTCCTTTAAGATGAGGAAAAGAGTGAAATTCCTCATTGTAGCGGTGACCTATGACACAATCTCGACAACGTCCTCCGGCTCCCCCTCAACGTCCCCCCGCCCCACCGCCGGGACAACGACGCCGCCCTGCTGCTGGACCGGGTGCAGCCCCTCCAACGGGGATGTCGCCCCGATCGCAACCGGCCAACGTGAAGGAAAAGCCCCAGCGATCGCCGGGACATCCAGCCTGTGGTGACATCATCAATTTGGCAAACAAGGAAGGGTATTCTGATATTCACTTAGGGGTGGGCGAAGAGCCACGGGTGCGCGATCGCGGTGAAATGATGAAACTCGACATTCCCGTCACCGACGAACCCACCTTTTGGAGTTGGATGCATGAAATCTGCTCCGAACAGGAAATTCAACAGTTCAAAGACACCAAAGAACTCGACACCGCCAAGCAATACGATTTTGCCCGGGTTCGGATCAATGTTTTTGATTCCCTCACAGGGCCTGCGATCGTGATGCGGTTGATCCCCCTCACCATCTTGACGATGGAGCAACTCCGCCTCCCCCCTGTGTTTCGGGATATTTCCGACTCCCACAAAGGCCTCGTGCTCGTCACCGGCCCCACCGGTTCCGGGAAATCCACCACGATGGCCGCGATGATCGACTACATCAACAAAGAACATTCCAAGCACATCATCACCATCGAAGATCCGGTGGAATTCGTCCACAACAGTAAAAAATCCCTGATTAAACACCGGGAAGTGGGAACCCATACGCTGCTGTTTGACAACGCGCTCAAAGCCGCGTTACGGGAAGATCCAGACTTAATCCTCGTTGGGGAAATGCGGGACAAAGGCACGGTAAACACCGCCCTCAAAGCCGCTCAAACCGGTCACTTAGTGATGGGAACCCTGCACACCAACAGCGCCGTTAAAACCATTGAGCGGATCTTGAACCTCTACACTGCTGAAGAACAGCACGCGATGCGGATTGCTCTGTCTGAATCCTTGGTGGCCATCATCGCCCAAGGATTATGCCGAACCACCGACGGCAAACGGGCCGCGTTCCATGACATCTTGGTCAACACAGAAACGATGAAGGAATATATCTCCAAAGGGCAGTACGAAGATATGCACGAACTGATGGTTCAAAGTGAATATGACGGGATGCTGACGATGAATCAGGCGTTGTATGCACTCTATGAGGAGGGGCGCATTACTGAGGAGACCGCCTTGGAAAAATCCCCCACGCCCAATGAAATGGCTCAAATGCTACGGGGTCGGATCTAAGGTTGTGGATACTGCCACCACACGGGCCATTCCTGAACAGTTCAAAGGGATTGTTCTGTTCACCCCGGCTGGCGATTTGATCTATGCCATTGATGAAAATAAACAACGGCAATGGCATAGTCATTTGTGTGCAGCGTTGCAAGAGTTATTGGGGTTAACAGCACCGCCCCATTTTCTAGTCCCGTTTTATACGGCGACGGTGGATCGCTGGTGGGATACTCAGTTGCA
>CAZCWE010000057.1:9693-14121 GCA_964502285.1 uncultured Spirulina sp.
AGATTTATCCGTTTGTGGAACGGTATCAGGCGTTGCTGAATACGATTTTTCAAACCCCGGATTTGCGCTGGGATGTGCTGCCGATTCAGCAGGAGGGGGCTAATCCACAAATCATCGCGAGCTATCGGGAGCATTTTTCTCCACTGTGGGAGGAGCACAATTTGATTGTGTCCTATACTCAGTGGCAAGAACATGATTATCGTGATGATGTTGTGGCAATGCCGCCTAAGCCTGATTCACCGGCCTCGCCGTTGATCGAAAACTATGTGTTGCGGCTGTTTGTTTCAGGGGATAATACGCTGACGGAGCGGACATTACACCAACTCCATGAACTGCTTGAAAGTAATTTATCGGCCCCCTATACCCTGAAGGTGATTGATATTTTTAAACACCCTGATTTGGCAGAAGTGGATCATATTTCAGCGACCCCGACGTTGATTCGGGTTTGGCCGCTGCCGGTGCGGCGGATTGTGGGGGAGTTTACTGATCCGCAACGGTTGCTTCAGGTGTTGACGGCGATGCCGCGTGAGTGAGACTGGAGGGCTGCAAGCGGGCGATCGCACCCCCTCTCCCTAGGCGTGATATTTCCGGAAGGCAATGGTGGCATTGTGACCCCCGAACCCAAAGGAGTTTGAGAGGACGACCTCCACAGGGCAGGCGCGGCTCTCATTGGCAACGTAGTCTAGATCGCAGTCGGGGTCGGGGTTGGTGAGGTTGATCGTGGGGGGAACGCGATCGTGGGCGATCGCCATCACTGATGCAACCGCTTCAATGCCGCCAGAGCCGCCCAACAAGTGACCCGTCATCGACTTTGTGGAACTGACAACAATATTATGGGCATGGGCGCCGAGTGCTTTCTTGATCGCCCGCGTTTCAGTGACATCATTGGCTTGGGTGCTCGTGCCGTGGGCGTTGACGTAGCTCACCTGCTCCGGTTCAATGCCGCCATCTTGCATCGCCAATTCGATCGCCCGCGTTGCCCCGTACCCATCCGGAACCGGCGAAGTCATGTGGTACGCATCGCAGGTCATCCCATACCCGACAATCTCAGCGTAAATATGGGCTCCTCGTGCTTGGGCGTGTTCGAGGGCTTCGAGGATCAAAATTCCGGAGCCTTCCCCCATCACAAATCCATCTCGTCCTTGGTCAAAGGGGCGGCAGGCATGGGCGGGATCGTCGTTGCGCGTCGAGAGGGCTTTCGCCGCCGCAAAACCAGCGAAAGAGAGGGGGGTAATCGCAGCTTCAGCCCCCCCGCAGATCATGGCGTTGGCGTAACCGCCTTGCACCATCCGAAAGGCATCCCCAATGGCATGGGTTCCCGCCGCGCAGGCCGTGACAACACAAGAATTTGGGCCTTTCGCGCCGGTATGAATGGCCGTTAAGCCCGCCGCCATGTTGGCAATCATGGTGGGGATCATAAAGGGACTACAGCGGGATGGCCCTTTGGTGAGCAACACTTCCTGCTGATCTTCCATGACCTTGAGTCCCCCGATCCCTGTGCCAATCAAAACCCCCACTTGATCTGCATTGAGATCGTCGATGACCAGTTGAGCATCAGCGATCGCCTGCTGACTCGCACAAACCCCAAACTGAGCAAAACGATCCATCCGCTTGGCATCTTTGCGGTCAAGATATTGATGTGGATCAAACCCCTTGACTTCACCCGCAATCTGGCAAGCATGGCGTGAGGCATCAAACCCGGTAATGGTGTCAATCCCGTTTCGGCCCGCCATTAGCCCATCCCAATACTCAGAGAGGGTGTTGCCAATGGGTGTAATTGCACCTAGTCCAGTAATGACGACTCGTTTGCGTTGGAAGTTTGTCATGGTTTTCAATCGCTAAAAGGGGGGGTTAAGCCCAGCATTGCCTGAAGTTCAGGACACTGTCACCCGTGGTCAAAAAGTGGAAGATCGCGAGGCGTACTTCAGTCTCGCCGCCTTGGGATTAGGCAGATGCGGCAGACGCAGTAATATGTTCGACAGCCTTACCGACGGTGTCAATTTGCTCAGCCACTTCATCGGGAATTTCAACGTCAAACTCTTCTTCTAGAGCCATCACTAATTCAACGGTGTCGAGGGAATCTGCACCGAGATCGTCCGCAAATTTTGCCTCTGCTTTCACTGCATCTGCATCAACTTCTAGTTGTTCCATGACAACTTTTTTGACTCTTTCAAAGATTTCTTGACTAGCCATTTATGTTACCTCTATGTTTTAAACAGGCTGATATTTAGGAGACTGGAATGCTGATTTGCAGCATTCTCTATGATATCGGAAAGCGGACACCATTTTGCAGAGAAACGGGTGTGATTTCACCCCCCACATTTATCCCGCAATTATTAAGGAATCTCAATAGTTTACCACCTGACGGGAAGGGGTGCGAGATGATGAGGAGGGATCTTTTCCCTCCGCTGATCTTCGGTCAGTACCGCTGTTTCACGACGAATCACTATGCCTGCTTTGCCGCTTCGCTACGCCTATTTTCCCGGTTGTGTCGCCCAGGGAGCCTGCCGCGAACTGTATCAATCCACGGCGGCTGTTGCTGCGGCGTTGGAGATTGAGCTTTTGGAGTTAAAAAAGGCGGCCTGTTGTGGTTCCGGAACCTATAAAGAGGACTCCCAACTCCTAGAAGATACGGTGAACGCCCGCAATATTGCCCTGGCTGAAACCTTGAATTTGCCGTTATTGACCCATTGCAGCACCTGTCAAGGGGTGATTGGCCATGTGGATGAACGCCTCAAGGCGGCCCAGCAGGATGATCCGGCTTATTTAGAACAGGTGAATCAATTTTTAACGAATGAGGGATGCTCGCCCTATCGCGGCACGAGTGAGGTGAAGCATCTGTTGTGGGTGTTGGTGGGGGATTATGGCCTAGATGCGTTGCGGGCGCGGGTGGTGCGATCGCTCTCTGGCCTCCGCTGCGGAGCCTTTTATGGTTGCTATCTGCTGCGTCCCTTGAGCACGCTGCCCTACGATGATCCCGTGGCGCCCCGGTCTTTAGAAGCGGTGATCGAAGCGGTGGGGGCGACGGCGGTGGACTATCCAGGCCGGACGCAATGCTGCGGCTGGCCGATTTCGAGCTATGCCACGGAGTCATCTTTTCGGATGGCGGGGAAACATTTGCAGTCTGCGATCGCCGCCGGGATGGATTGCCTCGTCACGCCCTGCCCCCTGTGCCACCTCAATTTAGAATCCCGTCAACCGGAAATCGAGAAAGTGATCGGCGCGTCCCTCAATCTGCCGGTGCTGCACCTGCCCCAATTGGTGGGGCTGGCCTTGGGGATCGAGCCGCAGGTGTTGGGGTTAGAGCGTCATGTTGTGTCGTTGCAACCGGTGTTAGAAAAACTCCGACTCGCAGCGGTTTAAGGCGTGAGGCGGCGGCCGAGGATGATCAGATCGCGATCGCACCCATCCAACTGCGCCACGCGGGGCAAATACCCCCATTCTTGAAACTGAAACCGTTCGAGCAACCTCAGGCTGGGTTCATTATGGGCAAACACAAATCCCAACAGTGTCTGAATCCCCAACCCCGGCCATGCCGCCAGGCCGTGCTCTAGGAGTTGCGTCCCAACGCCCTGCCGCTGATGGGTCGGGGCAATATAAAGACTCAGTTCCACCGTGGCAGCATAGGCGGGCCGACCGTAAAACGCCTGCACACTCACCCATCCCCCCACCCGATCTTGGGCATCGCACCACACCCACAGAGGGTAGCGATCGGGCTGGTGCTCCGCGAGCCAAGCTTCACGACTGGCCACTGTGATCGGTTCTGTGTCGGCGGTGACTTGGCGACTGGGAATCGTGGCGTTGTAAATCTCGACAATCGCAGGCAAATCGGCCGGAACGGCAAGGCGAATCATGAAATGTTTTTAGGGCTGAACAGCGGCGTGAGTCTAGAATAGCGCAATTGTGAAGCGCGATTTTGCCCCCCGCTCGCAGGCAATTTGGGTCAGATTTGCCACAATGGGAACTAGAAAAACGTCCATGTTACAGTGTTTGTCTGCCTGCGTTGCATTACGCTTGTCCTGCCGCTAAATCTCAATGTCGAAGAAACCAACAAATATTTGGGTTGAAAGTGCCAGTGTGATTGGGTTGAGTCTCTTTTTCTCCCTGGTCATTCGGACTTTTATTGCTGAGGCCCGTTACATCCCCTCAGAATCAATGCTGCCGACCCTGGAAGTGGGCGATCGCCTCATGATCGAAAAATTATCCTATCGGTTTCATGATCCGCGTCGGGGTGAGATTATCGTGTTCTATCCCCCGGATACGGCGGTGAAATGCGATCCCCTCCGGCCCCAAGCCGTCCCCATTCGGGATGCCTACATCAAACGCATTGTGGGCTTACCCGGCGACACCGTGGAAGTCCGCAACAGTCAAGTCTATATCAACGGCGACCCCCTCGATGAGGACTACATCAACGCCGAGCCGGACTAT
>CAZCWE010000058.1:0-5584 GCA_964502285.1 uncultured Spirulina sp.
TTCTACCTAAAGTCGCCCTAGAAGGGCGAGGCTTGAAACCCATTGGTTTTGGTCAACGGCTGACCCTTAATCGTGGTGGCGCGTCTGTTCCGTTTCGTTGTGGTCTTTGAGCAGTGCCGCAATCCGCCGCCGAATCAGCAGGCCGGGCTTATCCGTCATCATGTGCTGCTCATATTTGGCATTGAGGGGCACATCATCATCGGTGGTTTCGAGGATGGCTTTATCTTCGAGGGTGACTTGGCGATCAAAGGCGATCGCATCCGCCGCCGCCGTCTGTGCCTCCGTATCGTTGCGCACACAGAACTGCACCATCTGCGATCGCCCATCCTGGATCGGCGTCATCGTATTCACCACCATATGGGTCAACCCATTGGGGTAATGAATCCGCAAACAACAGGTAAACGGCATAAACCAATCCATATCCAAATGCCGCACCGTCTGCCCCTCATCCATCTGTAAATTCTTCTGCTGCAACTCCGGATTCACCACCCCCAACGTCGCCCGAATCTTCAGGCCGTAATCCGTCTCCTCCACCGCCAAAGAATCCGGAATCGGATGCTCCTCACTGCCAAAGGTCGTCGTATGCACAAACGTCGGATGGGCCAAATCCAATTCATTTTCCATCACCCGCAACCCCGCACAATTCCACGGCTCATAAAACTCATGGATCACCCGATATTCCGGATCACTCGCTTCAGGAATCTCCGGAATTGGCTGCAACGGTTCCCCTAAACAAACCCACACATAGCCGTAGCGTTCGGTGCAGTGATAAGACGGAATCCGATAGGTTTTCGGAATCATCGTCTTGTCTTGCAATTGCGGCACTTTTTGACAGGTTCCCGTCCGGTCAAACTGCCAACCATGATAGGCACAGGTAATACAGCCATCCTGCACCGTCCCCAAGGACAGGGCCGCCGACCGATGGCAACAGCGATCCGGAGCCGCAGCGGGCTGACCGGCCTCATCGAGCCAAATCACGATCGCTTCTTGGAGCAGTTCAAACGCAAACGGCTGCGTCGGACTCAATTGATCCAACGGCACCACCGGATACCAAAAATTACGGAAAACAGGCTGTTGTGTGACGAGCATAGGACAGGTGCAACGGGTAAGACGGTCAACTTCAAGGGAGAACAGGATGACAATCGCAGATCGCCATCCTATCAACAACATTCAAAATCTTGTTCGTATTATTAGAGAGTCCCCTAGGCCATACCGTATCCCAGACTACGATCGCACCACTCCCAACTGTCTCCAGCACCAAAACCACCCCCTCCAACACATCCAAATTTATAATCTTTATTTTTTGTTACTGGCAGTGTAACGGAAAATAAATAATTTAGTATGGATGTTGCATCTTGAAGATTTTGATGTTACCAGGTAATACCATCAACGAAGAGGTAAAACTTGATTTTTAGTATATTTTGAGTTGATTAGGGTGACATATTCTATTGTCTAAAGTGGTAATATGAAGACCATTATTTTGTATGGAGTGTTAACTGTATGAGCACAGAAGAATTTGTTAGTGAAGTTGCCGTAGACTGTTTGTTCAATGATTTTACAGGTAAAAATAAGCTTGGAACGGCTCTAGGTGTACTTGCGCCCATCGCACTAGGTGTAGGTACGGGGCCTGTAGGTTGGGCTTTAATGGCAGTCGGAGGTTTGGCGGGAGCTGCTGGAGAATCTGCAACGAAGAAAGCCGCAACTTCTACAGCTCGTGGAGTTTCTTCAGCAGTCAAACAAAGTTCTTCTCTATTCAGTAATTTTGTCACTGGAGTTATTGATTTCTTTCGTGACGCAGAAGATTACTTTAATTTAGCTTTTGAGCAATATCAAAATAATGATTTTGATGAGGCATTAAATAACTTAAAAGAATCTCTGAAATGCGACTCAAATTATGCTCCAGCATATTTATTGCGAGGATTAATTAGCGAAGAGAAAGACGATCAAAAAAAAGCAATAGAGTATTACAGCATAGCAATACAAAAGGACAAGGATTATGCCATTGCGTATTTTCTGAGAGGTAATATCATGCTATCGGTTCCTCTGCCTGAAAAAGCACTAGATGACTTTTCAGCGTGTATTAAGTTAGAACCAAACGACGCAGATTATTATTTAGGACATAGCAAAGCTTTTTTGCTGTTGCAAGACTACGAAAATGCAATTTATAGCCTTACTCAAGCTATAAGTATTGACGATACTAATTTAGAAGCATACTTTTTGCGTGGAAGTGTATTTCACGAGCAAAAAGAGTTATTTAAAGCGATTGATGACTACAATTCAATTCTGGCTATCGACCCTGATTTCGTAGATGCGTATGATGAGTTAGGACATTTGTATTTTACTTTAGAAGAGTATAAGCATTCGATAGAAAGTTACACTAAAAGCCTAGAAATCGAACCTGATGATGAAAATATTCTATTTAGTCGCGGTAAATCGTATTTTCTAAGTAATTGCTATGAACAAGCAATTACCGATTTCACTTCGGCTCTGGAAAAGAGAAAAGATTTGAATATCAGTCAATTTTACAGAGGTTTAGCCTATGCATCTAGTGATAGATATAGTCAAGCAATAAAAGATTTCACCCATCTAATCAAACATTCTGAGCTGGATGACAAAGAAGAAATTTATCTACAGCGAGGAAATAGTTATGTTGCAACTGGTCAATATCGAAAAGCACTAAAAGATTATTGCGAAGCGATCAAACGAGACCCTGACTATGCAGAAGCTTATGCTAACAGGGGGCAACTCCATAAATCAAAACAAGATATTGATTCGGCTATTCAAGACTTTTCCAAGGCAATTAAGTTGTTTTATAAGGAGGGTGATTTAACTAGTGTCCAAGCATTACAAGCTGAAGTGAAGAAAGCAAAGCAAGAGATCAAGAAAACGCCTTGGTGGAATAAAAAAATATTTTAATACTCTTGGCAAGTTGATTCTGCTTGCTGGATTAAGGTTTCTCCTCTGAAATAGACCGGGAACATGACCAATTACTCGGCAGTCCGGAGGGCCAGCCCATCCGTAAAGCTTCGGGGCAAATGGTTGTCACTGTTAATTGACAATCAATCAGTTGAAAGCCTTCGCGCTCCACTTGTTTGAGGCTTTGTTTGAGAATGGAATCATTGTTAAATTCCACGGTCTTATTGCACTGCACACAAACCAAATGGTGATGGTGATGGGGATGGGGGCGATGGAGTTCGTAATGTTTATGGCCTTCGGCAAGTTCGAGTTCGCGCAAAATTCCCATGCGGGCCATCAACTTAACGCTGCGATAGATCGTGGAGAGGCTAATCGGTTCGCCGCGTTCTTCGAGGGCGATTTGGAGTTCTTCGGCACTGAGATGATCCCCACGGGGCAAGTTTTGGAAAACATGCAGAATTTTCTCCCGCTGTGGAGTGAGTCGCCAGCCGCGTGCATTGAGTTCGGCCTTGAGCGTGTTGGCGGTGTAGGGGAACATGAATTCTCAGAAAGCTTAACTTGTTGACAATGATAGAGGGTTTAGCTCCTGATTTGCAATATTTCTAGGGAGATGAATGGTGATCAATTCACGGCATTCTAGCCCCCCATTGATATCAATGGTGCGATCGCAAGACTCGATTCATCGTTTGAGGGGTGTCGCTAGGGTTCAGTTCAGGCGGCAAGATGCGATCGCTGCCTGACCCCCTCAAGGACAAACGGTGACCACCGTGGGACTGCCATTGATCACACTAAAGCCTGTGTTGTCAGCTTGAACCTGAGCAGAACTAAAATTAACAAAGTTAAATGTCCCGGCCGTATTGGTAATCGAAAGATCGCGACTGGCTGAGTTTTGACTATCGTTGTTTGTGAATGTACTCACACAGGCCGTGGGTGATACAGGGGGAGATGGAGGATCTGTGGGTGGGGAAATATTCGTCACCAAATTAAAGCTGTGAAGCCCCGCTTGGATGATGACATTATTCGTCAGGTGGGCCGTGCCGATGGTAGCGGCATCCGAGGACTGCATCGTCACCCCATGGAACCATTGGGAGCGGACGGTGTTGGCGTTAATTGTGAGGTTGGTGAGGATGGCATTTTTGGCGAGGGCAAGGATACCATTCGCGCCTGTCCCAGTGGCAAGGAGTTGATTATTGCTAATCGTTGCTGTGTCGATTTCACCGTTATTACTGCCGAGGAGGAAGATGGCAGGGGCGTTGGTGCCACGGGTGGTAATGGTGTTGTTGGTGAGGTTGGCGGTGGTGATTTTTCCGGTGGTGCTATTGGCAGTGGCGAGAACGGATAGCCCAATGGCATCTAGGCCGGAGGTGTTGATCGTGTTGGTGTTGATGGTGGCAGTGGTGATGTTGCCGTTGGCGGTGAGAACTTGAATGCCGATCCCTTTCCTTTGTTGGGTGGTGATGGTGTTGTGGGTGGCGATCGCATTACTAAACGTAGCTAAATTCAAGGCCGAAAAACTGATGCCAATGGCTCCCAACTCATTACCCTCTGCATTAGTAAAAATACTGCCAGCCGTGGTGATCTGATTGTTTTGCACCTGTGCAGTGGTGAACGTGCCCTTATTCGCGGTGACATCAATGCCGACCGCTGCTGTGCCTGTGGTCTGCACGGTGTTCTGAGCAATCGTGACGCTGGTGGTGGTGCTATCGGACGAGGTCACGCCGATGCCGTTGCCCTGTTGGCCGTTGGTGTTCACGGCATTGGTGGTGATGCTCAGGCTGGACAGGGTGGACTTATTCGCATCGACGAACAGACCCTGAGCATTTGAGCCGCTGGTGGTGATGGTGTTGCTGCTGAGGGTTCCGGTGGTGAGGGTGGAGTTGTTTTGAAGCGCGATCGCCACCCCATTGGCCCGCGCATTGGCCGTTGTGGCTTGGTTATTTTGAATCGTCACCGAGGGCAAGGTGCTGCTCGTTCCGGCGAGCAACGAGATCCCATCGGCATCTTGGCCAGTGGTGCGGCTTTCGTTGCCGGTTAAGGTTACCGTGCTGATGCGGCTGGTATTGTTGGCCGCGAGGTTAATCCCCGCCGCGTTTGTGCCTTGGGTGGTGGTGATGTTGTTGGTGATGGTGGCTTGGCCGAAGTTTTGGCTCTGGGAGGCAAAGGCAAAAATCCCGTCGGCATTATTCCCTTGGGTGGTGCTGGTGTTACCGGTAATCGTGGCGCGGGTTAAGGTGCTGGTGTTGGTGGCGAACACCATCACCCCTCGTGATTCGGGGGCGGTGGTAGTGGCCTGATTATTGGCGATCGTGGCGCGGGTCAGCGTGGAGGCAGGATTCGTGCCGGAGGAGGAGGCAAAGAGGGCGATCGCATTGGATTTATTCCCATTTGTGGCGACGGTATTCCCCTGAATTGAAGCTGTCGAGAGGGTGGAACCATTGGAGGCAAAGGCCATAATCCCCCCAGAATAGCCAGAGTTATAGGTGTAGGCTGTGGGTGCGCTGGTGGGTAATGCCCCGCCGTTCCCCTGGGTGGTGACGGTGTTGCCAGTAATCGTTGCCTCCGTTAAGGTACTCCCTTGGGAGGCAAAGGCTAAGACCCCATCGGCAAACGAGCCTTGGGTAGATACCTGATTCCCAGCGATCGTCGCACTGCCGAGGGTGCTGGTTTT
>CAZCWE010000058.1:5594-14010 GCA_964502285.1 uncultured Spirulina sp.
ATAGTCATTGGTGGTGGTGATGGTGTTGCCCGTAATCGTGGCACTGCCTAAGGATGACGTTTGCGCGGCAAAGGCCAACACCGCATCACTATTGCGGCCTTGGGTGGTCACCTGGTTGTTTTGAATCACACTGCGGCCCATCTGACTCCCCGCTCCGGTGGCGAAGGTGAGGATAGCGGGGGATTCGTCTCCCGTGGTTAAGATGCGGTTACTGGTGAGGGTGACTTGCTCAAACTGGCCGCCGCTGCTGGGGAATGCTGAGAGGGCGTTGGACTTGTAGCCGTGGGTGGTGAGTTGGTTTTGGGTCAGGGTGGCTGTGCCGATCGTGGCGTTGTTTTGGGCAAAGATGAAGGCGGTGTTGGAGCGATCGCCCACCGTCTCGATCTGATTACTTTCTAAATTGATCGTCCCGACCCGGCTCTGCTGGTTCGCAAACACAAACACCCCATGGGCTTGCTCTGCTGCGATCTTGGGCGTGGGTTGCGGAGTGATCGTGTCGTTGCTCTGCTGGCCATCATCCGCCGTCGTCCGGATCACATTCCCCGTCAGCGTCAAGGTTTCAATCCCGCTCTCCCCATTGCGTAACCGCGCATAAACCCCATTGGCCCGCGTCCCCTGGGTGACGAGGGTATTACCGGTTAAGGTTGCGGCATTGAGGGTCGCTGTTTCTTGGTTAATCGTGATGCTGTGGGCCCCGGTTTGGCCCTGCTTTGTGTTGCCCGTGGTGGTGATTTGATTGGCCAGGATTTCCACCCAACCCGTGACATTATCCAGTTGTACCCCCCCCGCATCTTCCCCGGTGGTGGTGATCCGGTTTTCGCGGATGGTCAGGTTGCGCACCTGGTCGCCAATGACGGCATCCTGGCCGCTGGTGGGTTGGATGGTAAACCCGGCCAGGTGTGAATCGTTCTGCATCGTCACTGTGCCATCGATGCGGGGATAAATGCCGCTGTTGGACAGGGGTAGGGTGACGCGGCCAATTTCGTTGGTGTCGATGGGTTGCACCGGGCCCGTGGACCAAAGCCGGACATCATCGGGAACGGTGAGATCCCCCGCCGGTTGGCTGACATCCTGCACATAGATAATTGTGTTTTGATTGCTGGGGGCAACGGCGATCGCCCCTTCAATCGTGCTGAAAGGAGCCTCAAACTGACCATCTGCCGCACGACTGCCAGGATTGACATGGAGGAAATACCAAGGCTGATTCGTGTCGGGATTCGTCGCCACCCGCGTCGCCGCGTAGGCGATCACCGTTTGTTGATCAATGGCGATCGCATTGGTTCGTTGGGGAGGCGCACTCAGCCGCGTCAGCAACGGTGCAACCGCATCGGTCGAGCGCGATCGCTTCGCCCCGCCCCAGGTCGCCCCAATCTGAAACGACAGACGCGACCCAAACAGACTATCCTGCTGCATCGTCAGCCCCAGATTCAGAAAATCCACCGGATTCGCCGTCACCCGCATCCGATAGCCCAAGGCCCCCTCGCCCCCCGTCGGCTTGTAATAATACAGCCCGCCATAGCCGCGCACCTCCCCCGCACCCCAATCAAACAAGCGCGTCCCCACTTCAAAATCCACACCCCGCGCCGCCGCCTCATAGATCTGCTGCTGTTCCAACACCAAATTCAGGTCATGGCCGCGAAAATACCGCTCCTTCAACTGCAACCCCGTATCCAGCGCCACCTGTCGCGTTTCACCCAGCGGCAAATAGCCATTGACCCGAACATCCCAAGCCCCCAAACTCTCCAGACCCACACCCAACTGCTGGAACGTATTCGCTGCCGTACTCTGTTGATCCAACCCCACATAGGCCCCCCACACTCGCTGTGGACTGGCGACCCGATACCCCAGCATCAGACTCCCGCCCCAGTTTTGATTCGCATCTAAACGCAACTGGCCGTAGGCATAGCCCAAACTCCGGCCCGGGGATTGCCAAAGGGGATAAAACGCATCCAATTCACTGAAGCTGCTGTAGCCATTGCCCGCACTGTTATACCCCACACCAACATGGGGACGGACAGCGGGAAATGTTAATAAATCACCCGCCGCAGCACCATCATTTAGTTCACCCACATTCGGCAAAGACTGGGCGTGAGAGGGCAGGGAAAAAAGAGTTACACCGGCGAGGAGAAGACTCCAACGCAATGGATCAACAGCAAAAACGGTCATGATCGTTTAGGTTTGGTGCGGACTAAATACTAAAAAAGATGCAGTATTTTCCCTGTTCGTCGATTGTAGAAGATCGTCCGGATTAAATTCTTTCCTAAGAGTGTGGTTTACAGAAACTTTACCCAGGGGATCATGCTGTCTTCAAAGACTTTATTTTTTACTTAAGATTTATTCAGGCGCGATCGCACCTCCGCACGACAGGTCAACATTGAATCCAGGCATCTGAACAGGGCAGAATTAAGCCGATGTCCCATGGTGCATCATTGACAACTCATTACATCACAGCAATGAGTGCAATCCTTGTTGATTTGGCGGTGAATTCTAGCATCGTTCAGAACTGATTGAACTTCATAAAAATTCTCTCAAAACCTTCAGATTAATACACACTTCAATACATTTCTAGAAAAACATTTTTTGGTGATAGTTACTCTGGTTTTCAATTCAGAAATCGTCGCACCAGGCAGCGGCAATCATCCGCCCCCTATACAAGGCAACTCAGCTCAACCCCTGCACCGTTAAACCGGGATGAGGGTTAGTGCTCTCGCCTCCGTGAACCGCACCGCCCAGAATCATCGGGGATTCTGACCCGTTCCCATGCCGTATCCTCTCGCCATCGCATCATAAGGGGCGATATGATACGTTACATTCTCAAATACTCTCTCCTCCTTTGAACCCTAACCCTATGAGCAAGATTCGTGTTGTTTTGATTGAAGATCATGATCTCAGCCGGATTGGTTTGAGTGCAGCACTCCAGCAAGTGGATGATATTGAAGTGGTGGGCGAGGCCCCCAATGCTCATAAGGGATTGCAAATCTTACAGGTCAGTAAGCCCCATGTGGCGATCGTGGATATCGGTTTGCCGGATCAGGATGGCATTGAACTGACGCAGCGATTTCGTGATTCTCCTGATGCGGCCAATACGAAAATTTTGATTTTGACGATGCACGATGAGGAAGATTCAATTTTGGCGGCCTTCGCGGCGGGGGCAGATTCCTACAGTTTGAAAGATGTGAGTTTAGAAAGTCTGGTGCAGGCGATTCGCCTCACCCATGAAGGGAATTCCTGGATTGACCCGACGATCGCACGAGTGGTCTTGCAACAAGCACGCACCACTGGGGGCGCAGAAACGGGCGACACCAATCCGATGGTGGAAATCCGCTCCATTGATTCTGAAGATCAGCAACTCATTGAAGCCAGTGCCCTGACCGATCGCGAGTTGGATGTGTTGGAATTGATTGTCGCTGGGTGTAATAATGCTGCGATCGCCGAACGACTCCACATCACCGTCGGCACCGTCAAAACCCACGTCCGCAGCATTCTCAATAAACTCTGTGCCGACGATCGCACCCAAGCCGCCGTCCGAGCGTTGCGATCGGGCCTCGTGGATTAATCCCCCATCCTCCCCTCTATCCGAGAAACTGGCTAGATCGGGTGGACTCTTAACGGCCCAGATGGTTCGGAATCCCGGCACAGCCGCCGGGAATCGTGCTGCGGGTTTTCTCCCCGCCCCAAGCACAGCAATAGTAGCGTTGCTCATCGCTGAGGCGTTGCACATTGCTGAGATTGGCTTTTTCGACCACTGCGCCAGTGTGGGCTCCGGTGTCGTAGTTGGGGGCGGCGGTGAGGCTGCGGGGGCTGGCGGTTTCGGCGGAACCATAGAAGAAACGCACACCTTTGAGATCCGCGTTGCTGAGGTTCGCTTCGTACAAAACCGCACGGGCTAAGTTGGCCCGCACCAGATCGCAATGGCTTAAATTCGCGCCGATCATGTAGGCATCGCTCATGTCCGTCCAGCGGAGATCCGTGGTGGAAAGGTCGGCACGGGCTAGCATCACGCCGAGATCAATAACGCGCAACCCTTGGACGCGGTCTTCTTCGTAGCCGCCTGCGCCGTCTAAGATGGCGCGACCGAGAAGGCCGTCCCGCTTGAGGGGGGTGACGAGTTTGGCTTGGGAGAGGAAGCGGAGAATTTTGGCTTTGCCGCCCGCATCAACGCTGCTGAGGATGGCGGAGGTGCGGCCCTCGGCGAAGGCGCGTTCTTGGGGCCAGTCTTCGAGGAGGCCTTCGGGACTCAGGGCCAGGTCGGAAATGCCTTGAAAATAAGCGTCGATGGTTTGTTGTTGGGTGATCGTGTTTTGGCGGATGGTGAGGTCTTTAGAGATGACGTATTGTTCCCACGCAACATAGACGGCGATGATCGCAATCATGATCTGCCCGATCGCACCGAACCATTCGGCCCAGGAGCCGAATTCATCCCATTTGGAGGTGGTGAGCCATTGGTTAATCCGTTCGTAAACGCCAAGAAGTTCGCCAAAGCCGGCGATCGCACCCAAGGCCCCCAACACCCCGAAAATTACCTGCCGTTCATCTGGGGTGAGAAACCGCTCAAACCATCGCCACACCCCCGGCAACGTAATGCGACCGGCAATCAACAACGCCACCGACGACCCCGCAAACAAAATCAGCCCGATGTTGGCCACCCATCCCAACACCATAATCATCAATGCCACCACCATCACAATGCCGTTGATCGCGTTGGTGTTGGTGGCCAGTTGGCGCTGGGCTTCGGGAATAGTGAAGGGGCGTGAGGCGATCGCTAACTGCTTCTCCGTCGGAGCAGGCAGCGCATCAGTAGATTCAGACTCAGAAGACTTCGACATAGCAGCAACAAACACCAAAAACGGGCCAGAAGGGAAATTCACTCCTCGCCCGTCATTTTAAATCAAGATCCTAACGCTATCGCAGCGGCGTACCCCTAAGCCGTCACCTTGCCATCCGGCAGCGTCGTCTTCGCCAACAGCGCCTTATGCCACTTGACACCGTCTTGTCGCGCCCCTCGGAAGTTCGCCCCCGCCAGATTCGCCCCGTCTAAATCCGCCACCGTGAAGTTTGCACCCCACAAATACGCATTGCGCAAACTCGCCAATTGCAACTGTGCGCCTGCCAAATCCGCTTGGTTCAAGGTTGCGCCGGTCAAATCCGCTTCTCGCATATTCGTGTCGGCCAAGTTCGCCTTGGAGAGATTCGCCTCCACCAGACCGACCCGCATCATGTTAGACCCTTCGAGGTTTGCCGCTTGGAGATTGGCACGGGACAGCATCGATGTCCGCAGTTGAGTGTAGCTCAGGTTTGCCACGGTCAAGATGGCATCATTCAAATTTGCGCCACTTAATTTCGCTTCACTCAGATCCACCCCATCAAGGTCTGCCCCTTGCAAGTCAACCCCATTCATAAAGGCTTCACAGAGTTTAATCCCGTTAAGATTCGCGCCGCGCAAATTCGCCCCACTCAGCCGCGCCCCGGACAAGTTCGCCCAACTAAAGTTAACGTTTTGCAGGTTTGCCCCCCGAAAATTGATTTCCTGTAAATTGGCTCCACAGAGGTTCACCCCTTCAAGATTGGCTTGGCGAAGATTGACATAACTTAAGCACGCGCCGCTTAGTTTTGCCCCTTTGAGGCTGGATTTAATGAATTCTGCCCCTTTTAAATTGGCTTTGGTTAAATCAGTATTGGTTAAGTTTGCGGCGCTGACTTTCGCGGTGCTGAGGTTGGCGCGAAAGAGAAACGCATTGGAGAGATCCGCGCCGTGGAGGTTCGCTCGGCTCAAATCCACCGCGCCTAAGTACGCATCTTTCAGGTTAATGCCGCTGAGGTTCTCGGCTACAAGGTTCGCACCCATGAGGTTAATCCCTTGAAAATCTCGCTGACCTGATTGATAACGTTGTAATAGTTCTTGAGCATCCATAGGGTGTTCCTCCAAAAGGCAGACTGTAGAGTCGTCTATAGTTTTAGGGCATGATTCTATTGTGCTCTAGGTTGGGATGAACGCAGGTTAATTTTTTTAACAGTCATGGTTGGCGTATTGGGGTGATTTGGAATCCCTTGATTTGTTTTTTTTACGTAGGAAAAAAATAAGTAAAAACCGAGGAGATAAACGACTCGCACGTTGATATCAAGAGGGAAAGATGGCAACGGCGATCGCACCCAGTCCCATTGTGATCAAAATCACGCCGGAACCGCGATTAATCCATTGCATCATTTGCGGTTTGCGGAGAAAATCCCACCAATCCACTGCCCAACTCAGAAACAACCACCACAGCATTGAGCCTGTAAATACACCCCCCACCAAGAGTAAAGCACTGCCATAGGTGGCTTCTGTTTGCACTAACCCAAGCCCAGAAAAAATACCTAAAAATGACAGAATGGTCGCCGGATTTGTGAGGGTTAAAAGTAAGGTTGATCCGTAGGCTTTGGGAAGGGAGAGTGAGGTGTGAAGGGTGGATTTAGGTGGGGAGGAATCGAGCGAATCTTCCGGGAGGAGCGGCGGTGGACTCGACCAAGCCTGCTGTCCTAAATAGCAGAGAAACAGCCCCCCACCAAAGGCGAGCCAGACCTGTTGGGCGATCAGGAATTGTGCGATCGCTGTCAACCCAAACCCGGCAATGCATCCATACAACGCATCCGCCGTCGCCGCCCCCAACCCCGACACAAACCCCACCCGCTGGCCATAGGTCAAGGTGCGCACCATACACAACACCCCGATCGCCCCCACCGGAGCCGCTACCGATACCCCAATTACCAACCCTGTGAAAAATAGCATTTATTTTGACCTCTTGCGCGGGCGATCGCCCTGCTTGTGATTATTCTGTACTGTGAGCGTTTCAGCCGTGGGGGGATAGATCCGTGTGTCGCCATGGATTCACCCCAAACCGTGGGGCGATCGCTTCTACCCCAAAAATAAGCGATAGGCTGGATTTTCATTTTCATCCCAATAGCGATAGCCCAAGGTATCGAGCACCGTTTGCCAGGCTTCCCAGTCCTCCGGTGGCACTTGCATCCCGACGACGATCCGGCCATAGTCGGCGCCATGGTTGCGATAGTGAAAGAGGCTGATATTCCAATGGGGACTGAGGGCGGCGACAAACTTCATCAACGCGCCCGGACGTTCGGGAAACTCGAAGCGGTAGAGCAGTTCATGGTGGGCGAGGGGGGAATGACCGCCGACCATGTGGCGCAGGTGCATTTTGGTCAGTTCATCGTCGCTGAGATCGAGGGTTTTGAGGCCGTTGGCTTCAAAGGTGGCGGCGATCGCAGCGGCTTCGGCGCGGTTTTTAATCTGGACTCCGACGAAGATTTGCGCTTCGGTGGCATTGGCGATCCGATAGTTAAATTCAGTGATGTTGTGGTTGCCGAGGCAGTCGCAGAAGCGTTTGAGGCTGCCGGGCTGTTCGGGGATGGTGACGGCAAAAATGGCCTCGCGGCGTTCCCCAAATTCGGCCCGTTCGGAGACGAAGCGCAGGCGATCGAAGTTCATGTTTGCACCGCAGGCGATCGCCACCAGGGTTTTACCGGAAAGATTTTCGCGTTCCACATAGGCTTTGGCTCCGGCGATCGCTAACGCTCCGGCCGGTTCTAAGATCGATCGCGTATCTTCAAACACATCCTTAATCGCCGCGCAAATATCATCGGTGTTGACCCGCAACACTTCATCCACATACAACTGACAGAGGCGAAAGGTCTCAACCCCCACCTGACGCACCGCCACCCCATCGGCAAACAGCCCCACCTGAGGGAGCTTGACCCGTTCGCCCTGTTGCAACGATTGATACATCGCATCGGCATCCATCGGCTCAACCCCGATGATTTTAATCTCTGGGCGCAGTTGCTTCACGTAGGCCGCGATCCCGGAAATCAAGCCCCCACCCCCGATCGCCACAAAAATCGCCTCAATCGGCCCCGACTGCTGGCGGAGAATTTCCATCCCGATGGTTCCCTGGCCCGCAATCACATCGGGGTCATCAAAGGGATGAATGAAGGTAAGCCCCTGCTCGGCTTCGAGGTGGCGGGCATGGGCGTGGGCATCGTCAAAGGTTTCGCCGTGGAGCACCACCTGGCCGCCCCGCGCTTTCACCGCCGCGATTTTGACTTCGGGGGTGGTCATCGGCATCACAATCGTGGCGGCAACCCCTAAATGTCGCGCTCCGAGGGCGACCCCTTGGGCATGGTTCCCGGCGGAAGCAGTGATTACGCCCTGACGGAGGCGATCGCGCTCTAGATGCGCCATCTTGTTATAGGCTCCGCGCAGCTTAAACGAAAACACCGACTGCAAATCTTCGCGCTTGAGCAGCAGCCGATTGTCAAGACGAGCGGAAAGATTATTGGCAATCTCTAAGGGACTCTCGCGGGCCACATCGTAGACCTGCGCCGTGAGAATGCGTTTGAGATAGTCGATCGCCATGGTTTTTCGGGG
>CAZCWE010000059.1:0-5899 GCA_964502285.1 uncultured Spirulina sp.
CACCGCCCAACTCGATCACCTCACCGCAGCGGATAAACTCCTCGAAGCCCAACGCCTCAAGCAGCGCACAAACTACGACCTCGAACTCTTGCGGGAAGTGGGCTACTGCAACGGGGTAGAAAACTATTCGCGCCATTTAGCCGGACGCAATCCGGGTGATCCACCGGAATGTTTGATTGATTATTTTCCCGACGATTGGCTGCTGATGATTGACGAGTCCCATGTGACCGTGCCGCAGTTGCGGGGGATGTATAACGGCGACCAAGCGCGGAAAAAGGTGCTGATCGACCACGGGTTTCGGCTCCCCAGTGCAGCGGACAATCGCCCCCTGAAGGCGGATGAGTTTTGGCAGAAAGTGAGGCAATGTGTGTTTGTCTCTGCCACGCCGGGAGATTGGGAGCTAGAGCAATGCGAAGGGCGGATCGCAGAGCAGATCATCCGGCCGACGGGGGTGATTGACCCGGAAATTTTTGTGCGGCCGACGGCGGGCCAGGTGGATGATCTGATCGGTGAGATTAATGACCGGGTGGATCGCCAGGAACGGGTGTTAATTACCACCCTGACGAAACGGATGGCGGAGGATTTAACGGAATATTTCCAAGAGCGGGCGATTCGGGTGCGCTATTTGCACTCCGAAATTAAAGCGATTGAGCGGATTGAGATTTTGCAAGGGCTGCGAGATGGGGAGTTTGATGTGTTGATCGGGGTGAACCTGTTGCGGGAGGGGTTGGATCTGCCGGAGGTGTCTTTGGTGGCGATTATGGATGCGGATAAGGAAGGGTTTTTGCGGGCGGAGCGATCGCTGATCCAAACCATCGGCCGCGCTGCTCGTCACATTCGCGGCCAAGCTGTTCTCTACGCGGACAATATGACGGGCAGCATGGAACGAGCGATCGCCGAAACCAACCGCCGCCGCGCCATCCAACAGGCCTACAACAAAAAACACAACATCACCCCCCAACCCATCGCCAAAAAATCCCAAGCCAATTCGATCCTCAACTTCCTCAACATTTCCCGCCGCCTCAACGCCCAAGAACTCGCCCAGGTCTACAGTGCCCAAGATGATATCAGCCTCGAACAACTCCCGGAGGTGATCCAACAACTCGAAGCCCAAATGCAAGACGCGGCGAAAAAAATGGAGTTTGAAGCCGCCGCCAAGTATCGCGATCAGATTAAAACGCTGCGCGATCGCCTCCTCGGCCATCGTTAAAACATAATGCACAGGTGACGAAGACTGGGGCTTTTATTGAGGGTAAACGCATACAAGAATGTAAGAAATAGTACAGAAAAAGACCAAGAGAAGTGCGTGGTCTCCAGAGAGAAGAAAAGGAATACATCGGCATTAATAGACATCCAATTCAACCGCCAAAATCAGAAATCATAACAAGAAAACATTGGCATCTGGTCAAGCCAGACACTCGCAAAGAGTAAATGCTGTAAATTTTAAGCCGGAACAGAGGCAGCTAAGATTTTCAGCATAAATCGTCACTCCAATCAATCGCCAAAGTTTAACACCACACACCATTTTCTTTTTGCCTCTCTGCGGGTGTTCGTTTGCAATTCTAAACGATGTTTAGATGCTCCTTAGAACGATAAATCTGAGGGCTGAGGGTCATCGAAGCCCGGCCGCTTACCCTTCGACTCCGCTCAGGGTGCGCTGATTGATTGTGTGGTTATACTCATTTGCTATCTATTACTCGATCCACGGAACTTTTTCATAGTCACCTGAATTTCTGGATTTTAGTCGATTAGAATATTCTCCTTGATAACCAAACCAATGTAATAAGCACAGTTCTAAATACCACAAACTTAATCGAGTTGCTTCTATTCGTGCATTATTAGTGTACTTCGTGATATTTTGTTTAGTACTTTTATTTGGAGGGTGGGCAATCCGATTTCTAATGCTAACGATACACCCTGGAATATCTTGAAGACTAGCACCATTTTCTCTTTTATCTTTATCTAAAATTTTAGGAAGTTCAGTTATCCGAAAACCCTCTAATTGGTAGTTTTTAGGCAATAGAAAAGGTAATCTAGAATATGATAATAGATCGCGAAATTTAGCTGCCGCAGACTTTTTCTTGAATTCTTTGGCATTGACACTCATAATGTGCGTTAGGACTATCCATGATAATAATTCAAATGCAGATTGAGTCATTAATAGACTCTGCGGTGATAGTGTTTGATTACTTTCCACATACCAATAAATTAAAATTGAAATAGATTCTTTATAGTCATCATCCCAAATTCTCATAAATTGACTAAATAAAGATTCAACATCTTTCGGCTTTTGACTAGGAAACCAAGAGCTACATTGCCGAAATTGCTTCAATCCATAATGTTGCCAAGATTCCCAGGCCACTTCATTATTTGAGTTTAATCCATAAAAAAGACAAACTCCAACCCATCTTCCAGCAACAAAAGACAAAAAACAATGAAGTCCTTGGATAATATTTTCAACATCATTGAAGTTAAATAAAGTATTATCTTTGCGCAATATTTGACAAGCGTGAGTAATAGCATATCCACCTTCATCTTTGACAGCTTTTGAGATGCTATCTTTCGAGTCAGGATTATTAAGAGAGTCAATTATGATTACCCAATCCTCAAACTCTAGTTTCAATCTTCCTTCGATGGGATAATGTTCTCTTTGGATAAGAGAGCCGTTAAAATCAATGAAATTGATAAGATGAAAATCCAATTTCTGAAATTCAAAATCTTGATTGTAGTTGGAGTTATTGACTATTCCGACTACTTCACATGGAAGCACAAAAAGTGTCACTTTTTGCAAGAAAATATCAGTATTTTGAAGATCAGAATTTAAGCTTAATTTTAATTTTTGTCCGGCTCTCAGCATAGGATGTGATGACTCATCCAGTTGCGCACTTAATAAGACTGTTGCCACTGGGAACCATTTTATATAAACTTCCCCATCTCCTTCATATATTAATTCTTCATGAATAAGCTGAACCCGCCCTTTGTAAAGAGATATTTTTTGATTTGGGGTTTCAGTTTGATGATGAGGATTTAAGGCTTGACTGTAGTGCATTTTTTCCGTGAGATACATTTAGAAACATGGAAAGAGTGATAGACAATTCACCCTTTTAAATTACTAGCCTATTCTGCGCCTTCGATGGGGGCGAAGCCTTGGCGTTGGATGTTTTCCGTGACTGCGCGGGGTTCGAGGAACTGTAAGAGATAGTCCGGGCCGCCCGCCTTCGAGCCCACACCAGACAACTTAAAGCCGCCGAAGGGTTGCCGCGCCACGATCGCACCCGTGATATTGCGGTTAATGTACAGATTTCCCACCTCGAAATACTTCCGGGCCGTCTCAATGTGGGACGGAGTGCGGGAGTAGATCCCCCCCGTCAGGGCGAAATTTGTGCCGTTGGCAACGTCGAGAGCCTCCGAGAACGTTTCCGCCTTGATCACCGCCAAGACAGGCCCGAAAATCTCCTCCTGAGCGATCGCAGCATCCGGGGCCACACCGCTGAAAATCGTCGGCGGAACAAAGTAACCCGGCTCCGGTTTCGCCCCTTGGAAGGCAATCTCAGCGCCCTGTTTGCCGATTTCGATATACTCCAGAATCCGCGCCTGAGCCTTGTCATCCACCACCGGGCCAACGGTAGTGCTGGGGTCGATCGCCGGGCCCACATTGAGGGACTTCGCCGCTGCCACCAGACGCTCCAAAAAGGCATCATAGACCGGAGCCAGAACGATCGCCCGCGAACAGGCCGAGCATTTTTGCCCCGTGTAGCCAAAGGCTGAGGTCACCACCCCGGCCACCGCTTGGTCAAGGTCAGCACTTTCATCAATGATGATTGCGTTTTTGCCGCCCATCTCTGCAATCACCCGCTTCAGGTGTTTCTGGCCGGGTTGCAGCTTCGCGGCTTCGGCGTAGATGTGGCAGCCCACCTCTTGGGAGCCGGTGAAGGCGATCAGGTGGACATCGGGGTGCGCCACCATGTGATTCCCGACACTGGAGCCGGGGCCGGGCACATATTGGAAGACCCCGGCCGGAACCCCGGCTTCGATCAACACTTCGCTGATTTTGGCGGCAATCACGGAAGAAGGGGCGGCGGGTTTGAGGAGGGTGCAATTCCCAGCGACGATCGCTGCCACAGTCATGCCGGTAGCGATCGCCATCGGAAAATTCCAGGGCGAAATCACCAAGGCAATCCCACGGGGTTGGTAGTGGTAGCGGTTCGTTTCCCCGGCTAAATCGTAGCTGAATCCCTGGTCGAGGCGTTCCATTTCGTCCGCGTAGTAGCGACAAAAATCGATCGCTTCGGACACCTCTGCATCGGCCTGGGGCAAAATTTTACCCACTTCGAGGCAAATCCACGCCGAAAGCTCATGGCGGCGACGCTCCATAATGTCAGCGGCTTTGCGCAGCACGCCCGCCCGTTCCCGCACCGGGGTGTCGCGCCATTGGGGGAAGGCGGCTTTGGCAGCGGCCAGGGCTTCATCGGCTTGGGCAACGGAAATTTGCCCGACTTTGCCCACCAACTCGCTGGGGTTGGAAGGGTTTACCGAATTGAGGGAGGTGTCGGTTTGCACATATTTGCCGTTGATGTAGGGCTGGATGCGCTGGCCGAGTTGTTCGCGCACTTGGGCGAGGGCGGTTTTGGCGGCGGTGCGCAAGTCTGCGTTGGCGTAGTCGGTGTCGGGGGCGTTGGGATAGGCGGCTTTGGCGATCATGGGGCGATCGCTCTCCACTTTGGGCGGCGCGATCAGCTCCTCGACGGGATAATCTTCTGAGTTCAGCCGCAGGAAGGAGGTATTCGCCGTATTTTCGAGCAGACGGCGGATGAGGTAGGACATTCCCGGCAACAGTTCCCCGTAGGGCGCATAGACCCGGACGCGATGGCCGCGCTTCACCAAAGCCTTAGCCAATTGGTCGCCCATGCCGTAGAGCACCTGCATTTCAAAGCGGCGGCGGGGAATCTTGAGGGTTTCCGCGATCGCCATCGCCCGCGCTTGGGTGCGCACATTATGGGAGCCGATCGCGGCGTAGAGATACTCATGATTTTCGAGCAAAATCTGCATCAAGCTCTCATAGTTGCGATCGGTTTCGGCTTTTTGGTTAAACACCGGCTGCGGCCAATCATGCTGCACCGAGATGATCGTTTCTTGATCCCAATAGGCTCCTTTAACGAGGCGAACGGTGATCGGTTTACCCCGCGTTTTCGCCCAGTCCACCAAGCCTTTTAAATCCCGTTCCGAATCCCGTAAATAGCCCTGAATCGTCATGCCGAGATCAGTGCGATCGCGAAACTCCTCTTCCATCAGCAATTCTTTTAAAATCGCCAAGGTCATATCCTTATAGCGATACTGTTCCATATCGAAATGGATCGCCGCGCCCACCTCTTTCGCCTTGCGCAACAGGGTCCGGATGCGATCGCACACCTTCGCCTTACTCCCTTCCGGATCGAGGGGATCAAACTGAGAATAAAACGCCGTCAATTTCACCGAAACCTGCACTTTCGCCAGGTTTTCCCCATCGGCTTCGTCAATTTGCGGAATGTTCGACCACTTTTGCGCCGCTTTACTCAGCTCCGTAATCAGTTCTAAATACCGATTTAAATAGAGTTCTGCTTCGGCTTCAGTGATCACCGCTTCACCGAGGAGATCGAGGGTAAAGGCAAGTTTATCCTTACGGAGTTTTTCGATGGTTTTAATCGTTTTGGGAATCGTTTCCCCAGCGATATATTTATAGGCCAAGGTTTTTACTGATTGTTCCACCGTCGTGGCCGCAAGTTGAGCCGGAGGGGAATCAGCTTCAGCAAAGTTGATCAACTTCTTGAGCATATCGGGGAGTTCCACATCCTCATGGCTCATATATTCTTGAAAATGGCGAGCAATTTCCGGCTTACTTTTGAGGGCAGGTAAGCAGTCA
>CAZCWE010000059.1:5909-11596 GCA_964502285.1 uncultured Spirulina sp.
GAATAATTGATAGCGCAAACTCGGATTTGACATCGTCCAATCGAGCATTTTGTCATCCAACCGCATTTGATCGCGCATTTGGGCAAACAGCGATCGCTTCTCCCGCGTCGCCGCAATTAACTCGCGGGCAATCTCTAACGTTTTGGGTTCATATTGAGTTTGAGGCACATCTAAAACCATCGAGATAATAACTCCTAAATTGTGTACAGCAATAAGAGGGGATATTCGTCCCTCGTCACCGGGAACGTGGATACGGAAGCCGAAGCCTGTCTGATGCCTGGCAGTCATCCCCACGGGAGACCGTTGAATCGCGTCAAACTGGCGGCTCTATCCTACAATCCGCCTCCTCAATGGATCATTCTATCGGGTGGATCATCCTGCTATGGTGATCTGTGAGCAAGATTTAAAGGTTCTTACTGAGGCGATCGCCCTATATTTTCACTAATCTAGGGAAAATTCCTCTATTTTTCTCTTGAGGCAAACTAAAAAATGACTGCAGCCCATCCCCCAAACGAAAGCGGAGTTTATCGGCTGCATCGGGGCTCTCTTGTTATCCTGCGATCGCCACTTAAGAGTTTTAATCTCAGCCGTGATCCTCTGGATCGGCTGCTCTTCGGGTGTTGTCTTCTTGGTTCAATGATGATAGATGTTTCAGTCGCTTGAGAGCAGCAAAACTTAGTCCCTACCCCCCTCATGACAATGACGTGGTGACGTTTTTGAGACTCCAAACCTGTTCGATTTTGATCTCGTTTGGTGATGTCATTCAACCCAAATAAGATCTCATGCAAGCCTTGACACTTGATTCAATCTCTCAAAACATGATCGACTTTCATTATTTTTATCTCACCACCATAGATTGTGTGAAATTGACTCAACATTCTCATGCGTACTCAGATTTTAAATCCAGACCGTTTTTTGGTTTTGATCGTAGATGATATTGCTCGTAATCTGCAAATTCTTCAGGCGATTCTGAAGCCCGAAGGCTATGGGCTCACTTTTGCCAATAGTGGACAACAAGCCCTAGATCGAGCAAGACAGTCTAAACCTGACTTAATTGTGCTGGACTTGATGATGCCCGATTTAGATGGTCTTGCGGTTTGTGCCGCCCTACAATCAGACCCTCATTGTCGCAATGTTCCGATTATTTTCTTAACAATAAGCCAAGATCAAGAGCATGTGGTGCAAGCATTTAATGTGGGGGCAGTGGACTATGTGACTAAACCCTTTAAATTTCAGGAACTATTGGCACGAATTAAGACCCACTTACTCCTGCGGCAAACGCTCCAGGAATTACAATCGGCCCTCGCCCAAGTGGAAAAACTGTCCCAAACTGATTCGTTAACAGGGATGTTAAATCGCTATCGGTTTATGGAAATTGTGCAACAGGAGTTTGAGCGGGCGGTGCGCTATGGGACACCATTTTCACTGCTGTTGTTGGATCTCGATCATTTTAAGCGGGTGAATGATACCCATGGGCATTTAGTGGGGGATCTGGTGCTCAAAGAAATCTCGCACCAGTTACAAGCGGTCGTGCGCAGTATTGATTCCGTGGGGTGGTTTGGGGGAGAAGAGTTGATCGTGGTGTTGCCGTCGATCGAGCTTGAAAATGCGGATGCGATCGCATCCGCATTCGCCAAACCATTGCCTCGATGGCGATCACGATTCCCACAGGAACGCTACAGGTTACCGTGAGTATCGGGATTGCCGGCTATGCCCCAACCGATCAGAGCGTCGAACAGGTGATTAGTCGTGCGGATCAGGGCTTGTATGCGGCGAAGGCGAAGGGCCGCAATACCTATTGTTTTGGGCAAGATATTACCCCTATTCCGTCCCTGTGACATCCTCTCCTAGCAACCCTAACGGGTATACAGTGAGATTCTTGACTCATCGACTCTTATGTAGAGAGTGGGTTTAGGGGAGATGAGGGATGAGTTGGGTGCAGTCGATGTAGCGGTTGGGGGGTTGCGCGATATCGGTGTAGCAGCAGTTGCGTCCGGCTTGTTTGGCGTGGTATAGGGCTTGGTCTGCACGACCGAAAAGATCATCAACGCTGTGGTCTATGGCGGTGTAGGTGGCGATACCAAAGCTAGCGGTGATCTGCGGGGCGGGGTCGAGATCCGGGATGGCGAGGGTGCTGATGCTTTCACAGAGGCGATTGCCCAGGATCGCGGATGCGACGAGGTCACTTTCGGGTAAGACGACGACGAATTCTTCGCCACCGTAGCGCCCAAAGCAGTCTACGGTACGCAGTTGGCTTTGCACTTTGGCCGCGATGACTTTGAGGACGACATCCCCAGCGAGGTGGCCGTAGCGATCGTTAACGGCTTTGAAGTGATCGACATCGAAGATGATGAGGGAAAAGACGACATTGTAGCGATAGGCGCGTTGGAATTCGTTGGCGGCGAAGTCAAAGAGGGAACGACGGTTGAGAATGCCGGTGAGGGAGTCGGTGCGGGCGAGGATTTCGACTTCGGAGAGGGATTTTTGGAGGCGATCGCTGAGATATTTGAGGCGGAGATGGGTTCGCACCCGCGCGAGGAGTTCGGGGCGATTAAAGGGTTTGGTGATGTAGTCCACAGCACCGTTGTCAAAGGCTTGGACGCAGGATTCGCGGTCTTGGCGAGCCGTGAGAAAAATGATCGGAATGTGGGCATAGTCCTGATGGCATTGCAGGGTTTGACAGACTTCAATGCCATCCATTTCCGGCATCATCCAATCGAGGAGGATGAGGTCGGGTTTGATGGTTTTGAGGCGATCGAGGACTTGCTGGCCGCTGATGGCGAAGGTGGTTTGATACCCGGCACTTTCTAAAATGCTGCCCATGACCTTGAGATTCGGTGGGGTATCGTCCACCACCATAATCAAAAAATGAGACGGGTCAAAGGAGTTAAAGGTCATGGAAATTGGGTCAGAAGATGAAGCGATCGCGGGAAATCGCTGTAATAGATATTAACGATGAATGTGCCCGTCTCGAATCGGTCAGACTAATGACCGCAGCAGATCGCGTGCATAGTTTACCAAACTTACGAAGGCTTGAGGGAGGCGAAAAACAGTCCCCCCCTGCTTAGATTATGGCTGAAAAAATCGGCTCGATAGTGCGTACAGAGCAAAGGCGGCAATGATGCCGTTAAGGGGGGTAATGCCGGGGGCGAAATAGGCGATCGCTGCTGCCACGACATAGGAGCCAATACCGACCCAGTTCATCGCCGGTTGAGGGATACTCAAGTCCGGCAACACTCCCCGCCGATAGAGCCAAAAATCCGCCATGATCACGCCACCAATGGGAGGAATAAACGTCCCCAGCAACACCAAAAAGTTAACAAACTGTTCGCTGGCATAAATCCCGCCAAAGGTGAGGGCGAGGGCAATGGTAGCCCCGGTGAGAACGACGAGGTGACGTTTCGGGGTGCGGAAGGCGTGGGCACCGGCCACCGAAAAGGCGTAGATTGTGTTGTCTTGGGTCGTCCACATATTCAAAAAGAACAGAATCAACCCCCACACGAGGAGCCCTTGCTGCACCATGACTTGGACAATGTCGGAGTTTTCGTACACCAGGGCACTGTAAGCCCCGCTGAAAATCAGAAAGCCGTTGCCAAGAAAGAAGGCGATGAGGGTAGCGATCGCCGCCGTGCGCCCCGATTGAGCAAAGCGGCTCCAGTTCGTCGCCTGCGTCCCGCCAGAGACAAACGTGCCGACAATAATCGTAATCGCCACCGTCAAGGGCAACGGCTCACTGGGGGTCATCGCGGTTAAGCCACTCCAGCCCCCCGCATCCCCCGTCGCCACGGTTAAACTCCACAGCATTAAAATCACCATCGCCGGCACCGCAATCCGACTCAGCCAATCCAGCGCCTGATAGCCGATATAGGCCGTGACGCAAAAACCGTAGGTCACGCCAATAATCAGCAGCCAGTTCAGCGAGGTGGGAAACCCCCCCACCGTATTGAGCAAATCAGCGATCAGCCCAGACCCCCAGGCATACCAGCCAATTTGGGTAAAGCCCAGAATGAAATCCACCCACCGTGAGCCCACCGCCCCAAAACTAAACCGGGCCAGCAACACAGTATTCAAACCCGTTTGCCCGGCAATATAGCCCAGAGCCGCAGCATAAACCCCCAAAATGAGGTTACCAACAAGGATCACCAAGAGTAAGTCGGGAAAAAACGAAAAAGAGGGCCCCACAATGCCCCCGGCAAACAATGTTCCGGAATAGAGCGTAAAACCGATGAGAAGAGGGGCGAGAGAGACGATGGATTTCCGGGCGTGGGCCGGAACCGGACTGAGAGGATAGTCTTCACTCGCTTCGTAATTAGAGCTTGGGGTTTCCATAAGCTTGGGGTTTTCATTAAGATGACACAGTCGAGAACCAGCCGCTGAAACTCGTGAGGGCTCCAGCCTTTTGGTTTGGGGTTAACCCTAGAGCAGATTTTTTCTCAGCGTCTGTTGCCGATGTAACGTAATCGTCGTGCAGACAGCGATCGCATCTGCGAGCCACCCACGCAACAAACCCCACCCGTGATCCGACTACAATAACCAGTCAGTCAAACTCGTCATCAATGGCTGATGCCGCTCCCTTAGCATCTGCACTATCCTTAGACAATAGGGACTATTTTCATAACATTCAACTATCCTGAATTTCACTGCCTCTTGCCTATGCGAACTCGCGAACAGTTCGATATTGAAGTCAATATTCGGCAACTTTGGCTCATCGTCAAACGACGCTGGCCCATCATCTTCGTGGGCGGTATCTTAGGGGGAGCATTAGGCGGAATTCCGCCCCTCTTCAACACCCCCATCTATCGTTCTGGGGGAACCCTACAACTCGTACCGCAGCAATCTATTTCCTTCGTTGGTCTCAGTGACGAAGGTGGCCTCATCAACCCCACCAGCGCCCTGAGCAATCCCCTCGCCACCGAAATGCTCGTCATCCAATCGCGCCCCATCCTGGAAAAAGTAGCCGAAAAAGTAAACATCACCAATGCCGACGGCCAGCCCCTCACCGCCGGTGGCATCGGAGAACGGCTAATGGTGGAAATGTTGCCCCAAACCGATGTGATTAGGCTGGTGTTTGAATCAGAGCGGCCAGCGGATACGGCTGAAGTCGTCAATGCCGTGATCGAAGTCTATATTGAGAACAATATTGACACCAACCGTCAACAAGCCAAAGCAACCCGCGAATTTATTGGTGAACAACTGCCGAAAGTGGAAGCCGATCTCCAGGAAGTGGAATTCGCCCTGCGTCGCTTCAAAGAAGCCAACAATATCACCTCCATTGATCAAGAAGCAGTCGTCATTTCCCAGACCATTTCCACCCTAGAAGGCCAAGTCATCGCGCGAGAACAAGAACTCGCCTCCGCAAATGTTCGGTTAGACTTTCTCAATCGAGAATTGGGGCTAACCCCGGATCAAGCGATCTCCGCCAACGCCGTCAGTCAGTCTGCGGGAGTCCAGGAAGCCTATCGCGCCCTCCAGCAACTTGAGCAAGAAATCGAAACCCAACGGGCTCGGTTTACGGATCAAAGTCCGATGATTTTGAATTTGCAAGACCGTAAACAACGCCTCGAAAGACTCCTCGCCGAACGGGTGCAAGTCGTGACCGATCAAACCCTCGATAATTACGATTGGATCGAAGCGGGGACTCAGGAGCAATCCCTACGGGCGAGTATCGTTGATAACTCCCTGGCCAG
>CAZCWE010000059.1:11606-13972 GCA_964502285.1 uncultured Spirulina sp.
CCTACCGCCGTCGCGCCGAAGAACTGCCCCGCCTCGAACAACAACAACGGGAACTCGAACGCAAACACCAAGCTGCCCGCTCCACCTACGAAACCCTCTTAGCGGGTTTGCAAGAAGCCCAAGTGCGC
Organism: uncultured Spirulina sp.; assembly: GCA_964502285.1. GTDB lineage: Bacteria > Cyanobacteriota > Cyanobacteriia > Cyanobacteriales > Spirulinaceae > Spirulina. The sequence goes on from CAZCWE010000059.1 coordinate 11,735, forward strand.
GAAAACCAAGAAGTGGGTAACGTCCGGGTCATTTCCAGCGCCGAGGTTCCGATGCTCCCCTCCAATTCAGCGAGCCTCATTTCCCTAGAGTTGATCGCCGGAGGCATCCTGGGAGGGTTCCTCGGCCTGTCAGTCTCGATTTTGTTGGAACTGCTCGATCGCTCCCTGCGCACCGAATACGAAGCCCGCCGCTTTTTCAATCAATTTCCGGTCATTGGCACGATTCCCGTCTGGTATCCCCAAGATTGGCCCGTTGCCGAGGAGGGCGAGTATCAGGATATCAATTACAACCTCCCCCTCCTCGGCAATATTCCATCGCCGGAAAGTCCCCTCTATGCCGTGACCGTTGCTTACCGCCGTTTGCAAACCAACCTGAAACTGATTAACCGCGAGCAAAAAGCCCGCATCTTAGCCGTGACCAGTTCGATTCCGGGGGAAGGCAAGTCTGTCACGGCGGCGAATTTGGCGATTTCCCTCTCGATGCTGTCCCATCGGGTGTTGTTGCTCGAAGCGGATTTGGCAGCGCCCCAACAACATGAGATTTGGCGGTTGACCAACGTTTGGGGCTTGGGCAATGTCCTCCAAGAGCAGATTATCTCCGAGCAGGCGATCCAATCGATTACGCCCAACCTCGACATCATGAGCGCGGGGATTGTAACACCGGGGCTGGTGGCACTGTTGGACAGTGAACGGATGGAAATGCTGGTGCGGCGGATGTCTGAGGTGTATGACTATGTGATCGTGGATTCACCTGCTTTGCTGGTGGCCCCGGAAATGCTGTCCCTGAGTAAGTTGACGGATGGGGTGTTGTTGGTGCTCCGGCCGGGGGTATTGAATAAGGCAGATGCGGCGTCGGCTCAAGAAACGGTGCGCCAAACGGATCTCAATATTTTGGGATTGATTGTCAATGGTGTGAATAGTATTCCGCTGAAGTTGCCGCAGCCGGATGTGCCGGTGGTTCAGGAGCCCATGGTAACGGTGGATGATGCGGTGACTGAGACCGGTCTCGATGACCATGAGGTAGACCAGCAGACTGTGATTAATCAGGATCAGAGTACGGTGGCGGAGGGACGCTTAAAGCCCCATCTCGCGCAGTCGTCCCGCATCCATCAAGCGGATACGGCGGCGGATCTGATTGAAGAGGATGAGGCGACTCGTCTTGATGATGAGGATGACCGGGAGACGGCCCTGGAGGCGGCGGATGAATATGATCATTTGTTCGCGAGTCGTGATTCTGATGCTGAGCTGACGAAGGTGGAACTGAGTGATGATGAGCGTGACACTGAGGTTGAGGGTGGGGACAATGGGAAGCAGGTCACGGAGCAGAAGCAAAGTTGGTTGTCTACGGTGACCCAAACCTGGAGGGAGTGATGCTACGATCGCCCCTACTCCTCTGTCTTGGTCTCACCTTCGGCATGATGTCTCCGGCAGATGTCTGGGCGGGGTCTTGCAATGCGGGGCAAAGTTGCCCGCCGCCGCCGGTACGGGTGGCCGTGGGTGAGCCGATCCGAATCGAGGTGCAAAATCGCACGCCCTTGACGGTCTATATTGAACCCTTTGGCCGGGAAGCGATCGCCCTCGCCCCCGGTGAACTCAGCCCCCTCTATTTCGGCACGACGATGCGAAATTTCTCCCTGACTTTTTGGCATCGCACCGGAGCCACCCTCCTCGCCACCCTCAGCCAAGACGACCCCCAACATTTGCGCGTTGAGATCATTGCTGGGGGTCGGGTCGCGGGGATGAGTGCGGTTTACCTACGAGATGATGGCACAGTTGAGCGATTTTAACCTGGTGGCGTATCGTTAGTAGTGGTGCGCCTTGATACCGTCCTCGTTTACCCCCTTTTCGCTATGCTGGCTCATTTTTTAGCGATCGCCGTTGCCCTCGGTAGCTCTCTTTTTTACATCGCCGCCTTTTTCTTCCCCGAAATTCACCGCCCACGGGATTTTCTCTGGTGCGGCGTGGGCTGGTTCTATGCCTTGGTTTTGTGGATCTGTGCCGGGCGCATTACCGGCGGTGTTTTGCTGGGACAAACCGCCAGCGTTGCCCTCCTTGGCTGGCTCACCTGGCAGACCCTCAGCCTCCGCCGCGCTAAAACCCCCGCCATTGAACAAACCGAAATCAGCAATGCCACGATCGCCAAGGCCAAAAATGGGTTTGGCCTCGGTCAACTGGTCGATCGCTTCCGCCCCAGCCCCTCGGACAGTTCCACCCCTCCCCCTGAATCCGATTCCACCG
>CAZCWE010000060.1:0-11620 GCA_964502285.1 uncultured Spirulina sp.
TGCCTCTACCTCGCCGCCCGCCACATCGACACCGCCCAAGCCCAACTCCTCGAACATTACCCCGCTGATACCCCCGTCGCCATCTGTTACCGCGTCGGCTGGCCCGATGAAAAAATTGTTGTGGTTCCCCTGAGTGAAATGGCCGCCACCTCCCACGCGCAGGATTTGATCCGCACGACGATGTATTTAATTAGTCCCGCCTTGGGGGCTGGCGTGGCGCGATCGCAACTCTATCACCCTGACCATACGCACCTGTTCCGACCCCGCGCCCGCACGGCTGACTAATCGTCTTGACCCTCTAGCACTTGCCCCGTCTGCTGGGCAATGAATTGGCAGAGGGCGGCGTAGCTGTCGGGGTTGCTGTGGTGGGTGAGGACGATGGGCAGGCCCGCATCGGGGAGCCAAAAGGTGATCTTTTGGCCGGGGCCGTGGCAAAAACTGCTGATTTTCGTCAGGTTGATGATGTAAACGCTGCGCTCGTAGTCGAGCTTAAACCAGGGGGTCATGGTGTTGGGATTGGGTAAAGCATAGGCATAGGTGAGGATGCGATCGTAGGTTCCTAAATTGCCCCCACGGGTCAAGACCATCGGCAGGCGACTCTCCGGCAACCAGAGGGTTAAGCGTCCATTTTTAGAGCAGACAAACGCCGTCACCTGCTCCAAATCGATCAGATACTGTTGTCGGATTTCCGGAATCTTGACCCAATGCGCCACTGCGATCGCACTCCCTTGTTAATTCGATAATTCCACCGGATGGGGTTCCGCCGGATTCAAAGACACATAGCTCGGTGGCTCCGTTCCTGAACCCACACCCGCCCGATCAAGCGCGGCCTGAATCACCCCTTGGAACAGCGGATGGGGACGGCTCGGACGGGAGCTAAATTCGGGGTGAAACTGGGTCGCCACGAAAAACGGGTGATGGGTATATTCAATCATCTCCACAAGACGACTATCCGGAGACGTGCCGCTAATTCGATAGCCCGTCTCCAGGAATAAATTGCGATAGGCATTGTTGAACTCGTAGCGGTGGCGATGGCGTTCGTAGATCACCTCTTGACCGTAGAGGCGCGAAGCGAGGGTATCGGGAGCCAGCCGACAGGGATACAACCCCAGGCGCATCGTGCCGCCGAGATCCACCACATCTTGCTGCTCCGGGAGGAGGTTGATCACCGGGTTGGGGGTTTCCTCGTCAAATTCGGCACTGTTGGCGGCATCGAGGTGGGCCAGGTTGCGCCCCCAATCGATAATCGCGCATTGCATCCCCAAGCAGAGACCCAGGAACGGCAGTTGATTCTCGCGGGCGTATTGAATCGCCATCACTTTGCCATCCACGCCGCGAATCCCAAACCCACCGGGCACGATCAGGGCGTGAACATCCTGTAAGTAGTGGGCTGCGCCGTTGGTTTCGATGTCTTCGGCACTAATCCAGCGCAATTTGATGCCACTTTCGGCTGCGATCGCAGCATGGCCCAACGCCTCCACTACCGACAGATACGCATCGCTGAGTTTGACATATTTCCCCACCAAGGCAACTTCGAGGTGATGGCGGGGGGCCTTCATCCGTTCCACCAAGGTGCGCCAATTCTGAAGATCCGGTTCCCGCTGTTCCATTTGCAACAGATCCAGACTTTGGCGGGCGAGGCCCTCGGCTTCAAGAATCAACGGCACTTCATAGATACTGCTCGCATCGGGAGAGGTAATCACCGATTCCACCGGCACATCACAAAACTCGGACAGTTTTTCCTTAATTCCGGTCTCAATCGGTTTCTCACACCGACAAACGAGAATATCTGGCTGAATCCCGATCGATCGCAACTCCTTCACCGAGTGCTGGGTGGGTTTCGTCTTCATTTCCCCAGCGGCGTTAATCCAAGGCACGAGGGTGACGTGCATATAAATCACATTATTGCGCCCCACATCCTTACGAAATTGGCGAATCGCTTCGAGAAACGGCTGGGATTCGATATCCCCCACCGTGCCGCCGATTTCCGTAATCACCACATCGGAATGGGTGTTTTTGGCAACGCGCCGAATCCGTTCTTTAATTTCGTTGGTGATGTGGGGGATGACCTGCACCGTGCCGCCGTTGTAGTCGCCGCGCCGCTCTTTGTTCAGCACCGACTGAAAGACCGATCCTTGGGTGACGCTGTTAAACCGAGACATGGAGGTGTCGGTAAAGCGTTCGTAATGGCCCAGGTCTAAATCGGTTTCGGCTCCGTCTTCGGTGACAAAGACTTCCCCGTGCTGAAACGGGCTCATCGTGCCAGGGTCGACGTTGATGTAGGGATCGAGTTTCAGGATGGAAACGGAGTAGTCACGGGACTTGAGCAGCCGCCCTAAACTGGCTGCGACGATGCCTTTGCCAATGCTGGACACAACGCCACCCGTGACGAAGACGAATTTAGACATAAGACCTTTAAATATATCGGGATATTCACCCGTTCATTGTGCCATACGGCCTTGAGGGGCAATCCGTGAGAATTGTTAAGGGTTGGGCGAGATCGCCCCACGGGCTGGAGTGGGATTCAGTGGGGGCCTCATGGGACTGCTCCCGATAAGGTTTCTTGCTATGCTAAGAGGTGAGTGCAAGTATCTAGTACAGATGGATGCCATAAACGTGGACGTTTTAATTGAGTCAACGAAGAGCTTTGAACAGGATCTTGACAAGCTAAGCCAAGATGAGAAAGCGATCGCAGTCCAAAAGATCAATGACTGTGCAACTCTATTTCCAACTCAAAAAGGTTCCGTTTATCAAAAGCTACGTCGCCCTCTTCTGATCTCAGGACTGAATGAAGATGAATCCTCTCTATATACCTTCAGGATTTCAAAAGATCTAAGCGTGATCTTGGCCGTTGATGAAGATCCTATTTTTGAACAAGTTATCTTTACTCTTTTTCGAGTCGTTAATCTAAATGACCGCGATCAGGCATATAGAGATGTTGCAAAATCCTTGTACCAAGAGATTCTTCACCATCAAAATCGAGATGTTGCTCAGATCTCGTAACTTGCTTTATGGCACAAATTCTGACGCTTGTTGATGAATACGGAGTTATTTACCAAGCCATGAAAGTCTTGCCAGATCAGCAATTGAAGATTGCGTTCCTTGAAGCTTTGGCAGAACTTGAAGATAGCGAGTGTCACAGAACACGCCAGTTTCCAAAAACAAGGCTCCACAAGATCAAAGGCTTAAAGAAAGCCATTTATCGTGCTGATATTGATAAAGTCTCAGGCTGGCGTATTCATGTTCAATATGTTGAAGGACAGATTCATCTCAAGGACATCATTGCGGGACAAAAACATGATGCGGTTCTAGATGTAATTAAGTCTAAAAAGGCACGTTATGAGTAATTCTTGAGTTTTAATGGACGGAAAGAAGCAGAACGGTATTTTTTGTTAAAGGTTTTGATAGTGGGCGGTGAGGGCGATCGCGATCGCATCGGCGGCATCGTCGGGTTGGGGGACGGTTTCGAGGTTGAGTTCGCGGGTGACGGCGGCTTGGATGTCGGGCTTTTTGGCGTTGCCGTAGCCGGTGAGGGCTTGTTTGACTTGGGCGGGGGTGAATTCCACCATTGGGCGGGCGGTTTGGGCGATCGCCAGCAGAATCACCCCCCGCGCTTGGGCGACGGTGATCGTATTGCCCATCCGGTAGAAAAAGAGTTTTTCGATAGCCACAAGATCCGGTTGGCTTTGTTGGATCAGCGTATGGAGATCGTCATAGAGGGTGATGAGGCGATCGCCTAGGGGCGTTTTGGCGGCGGTTTGAATAATGCCGCAGTCCACCAGCCGGGGCAGCGTTGCCCCCTCTACGTCGATAATGCCAAACCCGACCCGTGCGAGACCCGGATCAATGCCTAAAATGCGGCTGGGGGGAGGAGTGCGATCGCGCGTCATGTGGCCCTTCGCACCCGTGAGACTTTAGAAATATTTAGTGTTTGATTTTTCATGTCTTTCCTTAAGGTTAACCAAAGGGCGTTCGGTCAAGACGAAACAGGGGGATTGGGTGCATTTAGGTTATTATTCAAGCGAAATCATCGATTTGAGCACTATTCTTTTTTGTGATCGTTATGTCTATTGGGTTGATTGAGCAAGCCTTGCGCAATATCAAGGTGGACAAGCAGCATTGGGCGACCGTGAGCCAGCGGACACCGAAGCAGGTCAACCTGTGGATGAAATGGCTCGCGCCGGGCTTGTTCATTAAGCGATGGCTATTGTTGAGCATCACCGGGACACTGCTGGCGGTGTTGGGCATGGCGATCTGGGTGGGACTCACGCCCGTCTATCGCTTAATCGGGTTTATTTCGGATCTGTTAGAAGCGATCGCCCGCGTCATGCCCAATTCCATTTCTGGCCCGCTGGCCCTGGCGTTGGGGTTAATTTTCCTCGTTTGGGGACAAACCCGCAGCTTGGGGTCGATTACCGAAGTGTTGCAAGTGGGCGAAGGGGAAGAACTGATCGATCGCCTCTTGGCCCATCGTCGCCTCAACCGAGGGCCGAAAATTGTCGCCATTGGCGGCGGCACGGGACTTTCGACGATCCTGCGGGGCTTGAAAGAATACAGCGCCAATATTACCGCGATCGTCACCGTGGCCGATGATGGCGGCTCCTCCGGACGGCTGCGGCGGGAAATGGGCATCTTGCCCCCTGGGGATATTCGCAACTGTGTCGCCGCGTTAGCCGCCGAAGAACAATTGCTGACGGAGTTGTTTCAATATCGGTTTAATTCCGGGGATGGCCTGTCGGGCCATAGTTTTGGGAACTTATTCCTGACGGCGATGACCGATATTACCGGCGATCCCGAACGGGCGATCGCGGCTAGTTCTAAAGTCCTGGCCATCCGCGGCCGTGTCCTCCCCGCCACCCTCAGCGATGTGCGCCTCTGGGCCGAAATGGAAGACGGCCGCCGCATCGAGGGGGAATCCCAAATCCCCCACGCCCAGGGCCGGATCGCCACCATCGGCTGCACCCCCGCCCATCCCCCCGCCCTCCCTTCGGCCATTAAGGCGATTCGAGAGGCGGATTTTATTATTTTGGGCCCCGGCAGTCTCTACACCAGCGTGATCCCGAATCTCCTCGTGCCGGAAATTCGCGAGGCGATCGCTAAGTCGAAAGTCCCCCGCATCTATGCCTGCAACATCATGACCCAACCGGGGGAAACCGACGGCTACACCGTGGCCGACCATATCCGCGCCATCGATCGCGCCTGTGGTCAACGCCTCTTTGATGCCGTCATGGTGAATCGGCGATCGCCCTCTGCCCATACCCTGATCCGTTACGCCCAAGAAAAATCCCATCCCGTTTTTTGCGATCGTGAGGAAATCGGCCAACTCGGCCGCCGGATCATCGCCGCCAACATCATGGCCGAAGATGAGCACGGCTACGTCCGCCACGACCACCAACGCCTCGCCCGCGTCCTCCTCCGCTGGTACGGGAAAACCCACGGCTTCAAAACCCTCCAAGATGAAGCGATCGTCCATCTATGACCCGTTCCCACACCCTCCACCTTCCCGATGCGGCCGCCACTCTCACCCTCGGCCAACATCTGGGGCGAACCCTTCCCCCCACGGTGCTCCTCCTGTCTGGGGATCTCGGTGCTGGCAAAACCACCCTGATCCAGGGACTCGGTCAAGGTCTGGGCATTGTTGACCCGATCCTTAGCCCCACCTTCACCCTAATCAACGAATACACCGACGGCCGCCTCCCCCTCTATCACCTCGATCTCTACCGCCTCGATCCGGCTGGGGTGGCGACCCTTTACCCCGAACTTTATTGGGATGGGGTCGAAGTCGAACCCGGCATCATGGCGATCGAATGGGCCGAACGACTCCCGTATCTTCCCCCCGCCTACCTAGATATTCACCTCCACACCGTCGAACAGTCCCGCCAAATCACCCTCACTTGGGTCGGCCCGATTCCCACGGGGTGGGCGGAGATGCTGCATTCCGATACACGGAACTAAAGGAGCGATCACGTCAAATCATTAACCGATCGCCCCTTCATCCCTCAAAATCACTGTCAGATCTGACACAGGGAGCGGTTGTTCTGGGCCTAGCGAAACACGCCCCGATTGAGCAACTCTTTAAAAAGAGAAAGTCGTTCGCAGGGCCGCGATCGCCACTGGATCATTACTGTCATTATGACCCGGATTAAACACCACCATCATCCCCGGCGTAATCGTAATATGCTCACTCAACCGCCAGCGATAAAACGCCTCCAAATGATAGGCCGTATCCGAACGGCCCCCATTAAACGCTGTACTGCCCCGCTCAAAAAAGCTCGGAATATTCCCCAAGGGTTGCCCGCCAATATTCAGATTGCTCTCCGTAATTCGGGGCGGCATCCCAAAGAAAATCGCCCCTAAATTCCCTTCTCCTAACAGATCCGGAAACTGCATCGACACCATCCAATTTTGTGTCTGCGCTGACCCATCAAAGTTCAACTGATGAGAGGTCGTCCAACCGATCCAGCCGCCCAGGGTAATTGCATCATTAATCGCCCAATTCGCCGTCACCCCAAACGCATTTGTCTCCAAATCCACCCCATTAATCGAAGACACCTGCTCATCGCCCACAAAGGTATTTAAAAACCCTTGATTTGCCCCGGATTGACCATTGAGAAAATACAGCGCAATATCTGTGTTACGGGTGGGAGTCACGAGAGCTTGCAAACCCACGGTATAGGCTTTCCCCAGCAGACCTTGATTTGCCACATTCGCAAAGGCCGCCGAATAGACCCCTTGCAGACTCAGAATCGGCGTTGCCTGCCAGTCAAACCCAATCCCGGCACTGGTTCCCCCCAATTGAATAATCGGGTTGCGTTGGGCAAACCGAGAAATCGGCCCAAACCCCGCACTTTCCACCCGCGACGGCCCCCGGAACACATTCACCGCATTCACCCCCGCCGGGCCAACAATCAAAGCCAAATTATCCGCCACGCGCTGACGAAGATTGACATCACTGAACAGCACACTATTATCCGTGTCCGACTCATACCCCAAACGGGTGAAATTATTATTCACCAAGCCGTAATTTGCAGGTTCAGAAACGCTAGTGTTGAGGTTGCCCGCCTGCATCCCGGTGAGGAGATAGCTACCGGCGGCAAATTGCGTCAAAAAGGTGAGTTGGGCGTTATACCCGAAACTGACTTCATCGTTGGGGTCGGCGGTATCGGTGCGCCCATCGCTGCCCACGGCTCCGGTGGTGTTGTTGCGATAGTCGATGGAGTTGCCGAAGCGGCCTTGCAGACCCATCACCACTTGACCGTAGAGTTTGGTGGTGGTGGAAAATTGATTGTCTTCGAGGAATTGGGTGCGGCTTTCGAGGTTATCGACCTGGGTACTGAGTTGGGCCAGTTCGGTTTCAAATTCCTGCATGATCCGGTTGAGGGTTTCCATATCCTCTCGGCGCACAAACCCGGTGCTAGTGTCTGCGATCAGACGCTCCATGGTTTGCAGACAGGCATTCAAACCAGCAGCGAACTCGTAGCGAGAGAGGGCACGATTCCCCCGAAATGTGCCGTTGGGATAGCCTTTCATGCAGTCGTAACGAGTGATGAGATCCACCAATGCCCCATAGGCCCAATCTCCAGGGCTCACATCCGAGAGTTGATTCACACTGGGAACTTGTCCCATGGCATCGGGGGTGAAGAAGTTAAGGGTCGGGCTGAGGCCGGATGTGGGCAGGTTGAGATCCGTGGCGTGGGTGCTGGCATCGGGCAGTTCAGGCAGTGGTGTTTGTCCGTGGGCATTGTGAATGGGACTCACGGCCAGAGTGCATCCGAGCGTCAGGGAGTACAGACCAAAACGAGATGGATTAAGCATCGTTTCTTTGAGCAGCGTATAATTACTGAGTGAATCACTGATCTATATCACAATTCAGGCAAAAAAACACTTATTCATATATCGCTCAGTTTCGATCTAAATATTTTTTGCTCAACAAATATTCTTGACTTCTATACTTAGTAAAGATAAGAAGTAAGGTGTGTTAGGCGGGTAAGGTTTTTCGGGTGTATGTCTCAAGCCGCCGTAACATAATGCTTGGCTCGCTCTTGGGTGCGTTACGCTGTGCTAACAAACCCCACTTCTCAGGGAATTCATCCTGTGTTTTGGCATCGAGTACCAATTATATTTATGTAGTGATTTGGTCATTAATGTATGCTTCATAAAATTCTGCTAGTGGCGACTGTGGTAGGCGTTGCCTCACCTCTCATCAGCCAGGACTTAACTGCCTCTGCTCAAGTACATGGACTGACCCTTGAAGCTTACAACCCAGGGGCTACGGAGGTCGTTCTCACCAACAATCGAGGGGTCGTCTCTCTACCGAGTGCTCTGTCTTTTCAAGGGAATTCAAGTGTGGTTTTCTGGGAGGAGATATCCAACGCAATAACCTATACTTTGGATTCTTCATCCTCCAGTATGGAGGATACAGGAACAGGATTTCAGCGTTATGAAATTAGACCCGCTAACGGTAGCCCATTACCTTGGTATTCAGGGTCTTTCTCTGGAAATATTAATGGATGGGACTCGAACGGTAATCCTATATCTGTGCCGGGGCCTTTTGCGATTAATGTTTTTGCTGGGCAATGTAGTTGTGTCCTCTCGAAAGGGTCAGTACAGAATTTTGATCCAGGAACATCTGGATTTTTATATTCGACGATCCCAAATTCGCCATCCGGGCCTTTCCCCAATGGCTTTACTACGATTTCACCCGTATCACTTTCTAATCAACCGGTTCAACCCCTGCCAATTATCCAATCCAGTCCTTCTATTCAAACCCTGCCAACCATCCAATCTAGTCCTTCTGTTCAACCCACTCTAAATCCTCAATCTTTCTCCACCCCTACCCCCACCACTCAACCCGCTCACCCCGCCGCCCAAACCCTCGCCACCAAAGGCGCTGCACCGGGACAACGCGCCTTCCGTCCCAACGGTGTCCATACCCGCATTGTCCCCGAATGGAGTCCAGGGTTGTATCAGTAGCACCTGTCGGGGCTGGATCTCCCTGCTCCGCGCCCATTCCGGCTCCCTACAACCGTCATGCACCGAAAAAGCAAGCGGCTAAACCCCCTTGCTCTTTGGCCTTCGCTACAATCAAACTACTCACTGCCCTAACCCCCTACGAATGAACCTCACACCCCAACAAACCCAAATTCTCCAAACCCTCACCAACCAGGGCGGTTATGCGTCCTTAGAAGTCACCCTCGATGCTGCGCTGCTTGCTCTCGCGGAACAAATAACGCCTCAATCATCGTTGAACAATCCTGAATATCAGTCCTGGCTTGAAGAAACGCGCCGCAAGCTCGAAGTCGGTCGCCAAGCCGCAGACCAAGGCGAACTCCTTGATATTGCAGACGTAATTCAGCAGTTAAACGCCAAAATTGCAGCGGCTCGTTCGGCTTAATCATGAGCAAACTGCGGATCACTGTCCCAGCCAGCCGCGATCTTGATGAGATTTCTGACTATTTCTTAACCCAGAGCTTAGAAGCGGGTGAACGGTTTGTTCAGATCTTTAACCAGAAATGCAGCAATCTGGCCCGTTTCCCCCACATCGGTAAATCCTATGCCCATCTGATGCCGGGCCTGCGGGGAATCTCACTGATGAACCACATCATCTTCTATCGTGTTGTTGAGCAAAACATCGAAATTTTGAGGGTCGTCAGCGGGTTTCAGGATTTAGAACAGGTTTTTCGAGAAAATTGATCTCTTTCTCTTGATGGTTGCCCCTCTCTATAGGAGCAAGAATCCCCCGTTATAATCTTTGATTTAACGGTGGGAGTGTCAAAACCCAATAGTAAGGCTTGGGTGTGTTAGGCGGTTAAGGTTTTTCGGTTTTTTCGGTGTGCGTCTCAATCCGCCGTAACGCATCGCTTGGCTCGCTCTTGGGTGCGCTACCTCTAAAATGGGAATACGATCACAAACAAAATAAGCGCGTTACCAATGCTTCAAAAAAATTTTGCCACTATTGTAATAAGCCTGAGCCATCTGACTATAGCAGGGATCTTTCACCCAGCGAGTTCTCAGGTCAGTTCTCTTTCCATCCAATCGTTTGATCTCTCAAATAATTCGATTACTTTGACAAATTCTCGCGGTATTTTTGTGCTACCGAACTCAGTGTCACTTGATGTAACGGTTTTTGTCTCGTTTGGTTCTCAAGTGACGTTTGATTCAGCTAGTTGGGGGCCACTAGATAGCTCAGATAATGTAGGCACTGTTACACTGAACTTTGACAATACTGGCCCCGGTGTTTTGCTCGCAACTGTGCCATTTGAATACACAATATCTGGTTTTGATAATTCAGGAAACCCTGTGAGTGCGTACTCATCACAATGGTCTATTTATGGTCTTTCTAATGAGGCTATTATTTCTTCGATCGCAGGGTCTGCTCAAGTACCGTCCAATACGCGTGGATTTCTTCGAGATGAAAACAATGGACAGCAATTTCCGAATGGTTTTCAGTTTACACCCCCACCATCTAAAACAGCGATCGCTCCTGGTTTAAATACCCCTGGGACAATGGTAATTCCTGGTTTAAACACCCCTAAAACAGCGATCGCTCCTGGTTTGAATACTTCACTGCTTTTACTGCCTGAAAATATGACACAACCAGGTACAACTATTTTGAACAACCGTCCCACTCCCAATCAACGTGCCTTCCGTCCCAACGGTGTCCATACACGCATCGTCCCTGAATGGAGTCCGGGGTTGTATCAGTAAGTTTCAGTAATGCACCGCTTTGTTCACTCTTGGGTGCGTTACGCTGCGCTAACACACCTTTTGGGGGTTTTGATGGTGCTGATTCATGCTATAAAATTAGACTTTGAAAAGCGAATGAAATACCCATGCACATTAAACCTCTGTTCACATTAATTGCAACTGCGTTGGGCGGGTTTGGCTCTTGCTTAATCGCTCCCACGGCGATCGCTCAAGTGAATGTCCTGACCTATCAGGATGTACGCGGTTCCACCACCACAGAAGTAACCCTAACGAACAGCCGGGGGGTGTTGACGTTGCCGGGGTTTGCTTCGGCAACGGTGGGGAGTGCATCAGGAGGCAGTGTGATTGGTATCCAGTCAAAATGGACGATGGGTGCGGGGATTAATGAAGACCATATCAGCGATCGCAACGGCGCAACCTTAGTGATTGACCAAGCCGGGAACACCACTGATAAATTTTATGCCACGGGCCAATCTGCTCCACAGGTGTGGACGTTTAGTAACCTTTCTGTGTCCGGCTATGGTGGATCGGGGCAACCCGTTGAGTACAGCGGTAATGCAGACTTATGGATTTTCAATGGCGGGAATTTTAGTTTTAATACGGCGGTAACAGTTCCCACGGGGACGGCGGGGGTTCTCGTCTTGCCGTCGGGTGTGCCGGATGGGTTTACCACGATCGCACCCGATACATTGACAACAGCTTCGACACTTCCCACCAACATTCCAGAGTTAAATGCTGCGGCGATGTCCAATCTCCAAGCCACACCAAACCTTCCCAACCTGACCACCCCACAGAATCAAACCACTTTACGTGCTAATGGTGTGCATACTCGCATCATGCCGGAATTTACGCCGGGGCTGTATCAGTGAGCGATGAGTAACGAGTCATTCACTGTTTTCAGTGCGCTGATTCT
>CAZCWE010000060.1:11630-12613 GCA_964502285.1 uncultured Spirulina sp.
TTCACTTTGAGCGAGAAACCAGTGGCTGCTGTACCCCTGATTTCTTGTTCTTTTTGGGGCGGTTTTCCCCCTTGGCGTTCGCTCCAGTCAAAGGCCCTATCTTGCCCCATAGTGTCTGCACAGCGATCCGTTTTTTCAGTGCCGCTTCGTAAAACTACCTCGTCGATTCGAGACGGATAACACGATCCTTGGTATCTTGCATTATTCTGGTAGAGACCGCTGCACCCCATCAGAGTGCATTGTGCTGGCCTAGCCCATCGAGAGAAAAAAAAGCCATGAGCGAACAAACTCCCCAGTCTCAACAATTTGAAACCCCCCAAACTTGGGAGACTGAACCCGCGATCACCGTTGACACCACAGCCACCGACGGTGAACAGGAAACCCTCAACCCGATTCAAGAAACGGACTGGTTCACCTTGGCTCGGAAACTGCGGCAGCGCAATCGTGAACTCCTCCAGCGGGCGGCGGATCTAGAGCAAGCCCTAGCCACGACCCAAGAATCACTCCAGGCCGAACGGCGATCGTCCCAGCAGCGGGAGCGGGTCACGGTGCAGCAAGGCGAAGAGTTGCTCGATGCCCAAGGGCAGATGGGTTTGTTGTTTCAAGAACTCGAAGCGTCTCACCATGTGGCGCAACGGCAGCACGTTTTGATTGAAAGCCTCTCGCAACAGTTGGAATTGGCTCAGGCTCAAATTGTGCGCCTTGAGCAGGAATGTATTTTGGCGCGGCAAACCTATACGGAGCAGGCCAGTTTATTGCACGAGGCGGCGGACAATTCCCAAGCCCTGCGCCACCACCTCGATCGGCAGCAGTCCCACACGCAGCAATTCCAAGCCTTGTTTGGTCGCTATTTAGAAGAGGCCGAGGCAGAGGAACGGGAGCAAGAGCGTCACACTACATCAGAGGTGACTCGCACTGAAGAAGCCGCGATCGCACCTTCCCCTTAATCTGGTGCCACTGTCCCCATGCCATAAAATCGGCTT
>CAZCWE010000060.1:12623-13972 GCA_964502285.1 uncultured Spirulina sp.
CCTTCCCCCGTCACCCAACTGCAACCGCCAACGGACGAGGTGAAACCCTCCCCGATTCAACCCTGGTCGAATCAGCGATCGCAGCAGCCCGCCCCGCCCACCTGGGCAGCGCGTCTCTTTGATGATGAGGAAGAGGTTGAGGTGGCAATGCCCTCGGCTCCTGATGCCCCTGCCGTTTCTGTCTTTGATGCTCCGGCTCCAGCCGCCGCCCCACCGGGCAAATTTGCGAATTTGATCCTGCCGGATTTCCACGGGAACCGCCGGAGCGCGATGCCGTTACCCCGCAGCCAAACGAAGATTCAGCCCCGCGAAACCCCCACCCCAAAGGCCGCCCCGACGAACAATCCCCCCAAAAAAGTCGCAAAAGTCGCCTCGATCGCAGCGGTGAATTTGCCCAGTTTCCCCCGCGTGCGCTAGGGCAGAGCGTCCCCTCTCTCTAGCAGCCCCAGAGTTTGATTTCGGTCAGGGTGGCGGTGACAATCACCCACCCGTCAGGGCTGACGGCGATGTCGGTAATCGGTTCGTCGTGGGCTTTGATGATGCGGATGGGGTTGCCCGTTGTCCAGTCGAAAATGCTGAGGATGCCCTGTTGATTGCCACTGATCACGGCTTGACCGTCGGGGCTGAGGGCGATCGCCGTTGCACCGAAAGATTCATCATTGAGGGGGCCGAGGAGTTCGCCGGTTTCCAAATCCCAAAAACAGATATTACTGGTGAGGGAACTGCTGAGAATGGTGCGGTTATCGTTGGCGATCGCTACTCCCGTCGCGCCGAAGGATTCATCATTAATCGGCCCCAAGAGGTCGCCGCTGGTAAAGTCCCACACCTTCAAATTACTGCGGGCGGAACTGGTGATGACCTGTTGACCATCCCAGGTCATCGCTAAACCATTCACCCCCATGGACGCATCGTTCAAGGTGTCGAAGAGTTGACCGCTGGTGACATCCCAACATTTGATGTTGCTCCGACTCGCGCCGGTCAACAGCAGGCTACCGTCGGGGGCGATCGCTAAACAGTCTGCGCCTTTGGAATACAGGTCAAACTGTAGCACCTTGGTGATTGTGGCTAGTTCCCAGGCACTGAGGTAGGTGTCTGGGCCGCAGGTATAGAGCAAACCACCATCGGGACTAATGGCGAGGCCGGTCACGCCGCGATCGCGCTGATCGAGGTGAATATGGAGACAATCAAAGGCCTCATAGTTAATCGGTTCCCACTCGCCCGCTGCCACTGGAGCATCTAGTGGCGCAGCGTCCACGGGGGGATCGGGGTCTAGTTCAGGGGCGATCGCTGGCTCCGGAATCACGTCCAACGCTGCAAATTCATCCTCTGCAAACTCATCCTCTGTAACT
>CAZCWE010000061.1:0-2847 GCA_964502285.1 uncultured Spirulina sp.
ATCTCCTCGTCTAGATCCGTGGCGGCTTGAGCATCCCCCACAGCACGGTAGACGTTTTGGGCCTGTTGCCAAAATGCGATCGCACCCTCAAAATCCTGTTTCACCGCCGCGAGATGCCCCAACTGCTCCAACGCTATGGCTCTGGCTAATGTGGGCGCGGCCTCGGTTTGCTCCACTGCGGCTTGATAATAGACTTCGCTGGGTTCGACGAGTAATAACCAGCCGAAATACAGGTTTCCCAAGCGCACGGCTAATTCCGGGCTGGGGTCTTCTTGCCATAGGTCTTCGAGTAGCGTGATGCCTGGGGTGATCAATCCCGCTTCGATGTAGAGGTCGGCTTTGTGTTGGGGGATGTACTGGTCAGCGAGGGCCCCTTGTAATTCAGTGAGGGCTGTTGCGATCGCCGCCTCTTCCGCTGGGGTCAACACCGCAAACCCCACGCCGCCGGAGTGGGCCGGTTCATCCCACGACACCGCCCCGGTATCCGCCTCAACGAAAAACTGATACCAATCGCCGGGTTGCAGTGGCACATCGCCGCTGTATTGAATTTCCGTGGCGGTGATGTTGTCCACCTGCCAATCTATTCCCGGCCCTTCGAGGATCACGGTGTAGGAGGTCGCCCCTTCCACCGGCAGCCAACGCAAGACCGGTTGAGGGGTGAGGATTTTGCTGCGGCGCGGACTGAGGGTGTAGGGAATGGGGCGATCGCGCCAGGTGAAATAGTCGCCGCGCACAGGACAGCCCGCCAAATCTGCTGGACATTCTGGCTCGGTGGCTTGGATTTGGAATTGTTCGGCCGGGTCGAGGGGTTGCGCGAGGCTCGCTGCGGGGGCGAATAGGCTCAGGGTGAGGATCAGGGCGGGGGTGAATTTTAGCATAGCTGTGTTGGTGCTTAATTTAGGGGGGTCGATGCGTCCTGATGAGAGGGGAATAATCGGGCTTCGGCGGCGGCCATGCAGCGATCGTGCTCGTCGATTTCGTCTTGGCCGAATTCGAGGGTTTTTTGCCAATGGGGGAGGGCTTGGGCGGTGTGGCCTTGGGCTTCGAGGGTTTGGGCGAGGAGGCAATGGGTGTGAGGGGCTGCATCTGAAAGGGCCAAGGCTGCGCTGAGGTGTTGCTCTGCCCTTGTCCAACGCTGTTGGCGGACGCGAATCCAGCCCTGATTTTTGAGACAACTGATGCGAATAAAGGCCTGATCTGGGGTTTCGGTTTGATCGAGACAGCGTTTAGTGAGGGTGAGCATGGGGCTGTAGTCCGTATCGCCCTGGAGCAGTTTAAAGCGGATGTATTCCGCGATCGCAGGCGGATGATCGAGATATGCCGCTTGTTTGTAATGGGCGATCGCGATTTCCCGGCGGCCCCATTTTTGATCATACAGAAAGCCCAAATTGTAGCGGGGTTGGGGATAGCTCGGATCGAGGCGGCTAGCGAGTTCAAAATAGCGTTGGGCGGCGGGGAGTTGCTCCTGCTGGCTGGCGTTAACGCCCTGGGCATTGAGCCAATGGGCCACGGAACCGCGCCCCCCAAACCAGGCCAGCAGACCCACCCCAAAAAAACCGCAGGCGATCAGGATCAATTTTGGCCGACGCGATTTGCGGGGAAGAGGCGCGATCGCTGATTCAGCGATCGCCGCTGGATCAAACCCCTGATCTGCCTTCACCCCCAACCCCAACGGCAGCGCGTAAGGGTTTTGCCAAATCACCGGCAGCCACGTCGCGCAGGGGTATTGCGGTTCAAAGGCTTGGAGGCGTTCCCGCGCTCGGTTGGCGGCGATGGGAATCGGGTCACCGGCCACGAAAGACTGGAGAAAATAGTTTAAAAAGGCTTGAGCGATCGCATCCGGCACGAGATCCCGCATCACGATCATGTGGGGGATTTGGGCATCATTTTGAAGATTTTGGGCCAGCAATCCCAGGCCAAAACAGGAGTTAAACAGCGCCAACTGCAACCCACTGCGCACCGCTTTGCGAAGACCATACCAAATCTCGTTAAATTTGAGCAATTCCCCCTCATCATTGAGTTCTAGAAACCCTTGCCCCGCCTCATCCGTATCCCCATGACCCGCAAACACAATCATGTCCCACGCCTGTTCCCACAGTTGATCCGTAAGTTCATGGAGGCGGGGCTGATGGAGTACCTGCACCTCGACGAGTTCCGGGGGCAACGCTTCGAGCAGGGCCCGGTCGGATGCGGTGTCTAGATTATCGCTCGCGCCGACGATGCCGAGGATGCGCAGCCGGGGCGCAGCGGGACGCGGTGGGGCAAGGGGTTTGGCGTGGGGACTGGTGGTGTCGATGGAGGCATGGGGATACCGCCGGAACAGATCCCAAGCGGGCCAGGGCAATTGCTGCACACCAAGATCATCGCTCTGGATCAGGAATTGGATTTTGTCGTTTTGGTCGAGGCGATCGATCAGGGTTTCGCGCAGTTCCCGAAACTCGGAGCCTTGGAGCCAAGCATTGAACAGGGTGCTGAGGGCTTGGGCGGAGTCGTCGCAGGTTTGGCGGGTGGGACGGGTGAAGTTAATGTCTTTCATGACGATCGCTCGCCCCCCTTTGCAGTAGCGCCGATAGTTCGTTTCCCAATGCTGCTGCACTCGCGGGTAGAGCTGCGGCGGCACGGGGAGCGTCGTGGCAACAATCCCAGAGGTGCGGTTGCGATCGCCCCCCGCCAAGATTTCCAGTTCCACGCCCATTGCCTCCATCTGCAATGTGCCATGGAACTTAAGAAACACTTGTTGATCGAGGCCACAGGAAATAAAGCCGGTCATATCGCACAGAAAGAAAGTTGAGGCATCCAATCAGCGCACCCTGAGCAACCCAGCGCACCCTGAGCAACCCAGCGCAC
>CAZCWE010000061.1:2857-13919 GCA_964502285.1 uncultured Spirulina sp.
AAGCGGCCGGGCTTCGACGACCCTCAGCCCTCATGATGGTGTCCGGGCTTCGACGACCCTCAGCCCTCATGATGGTGTCCGGGCTATCTCCTGCGGAGACGCTACGCGAACGACGACCCTCAGCCCTCGGATGTTGCTATAGACATCACGGGAGCATCGGCCCACCTTAAATTACAAAAGGCTCTAACGCTGCGAAATCTTTGTGCGTGACTTGTACATCAAAGCGTTCACCGGGTTCGCCGCTAAACCGAAATTGCAACCGCTCACTGCCGCCGCCTTGGGCTTGGGCGATTAGTTGCCCAGAAGCCGGATCATGGAGCATTAATTGCACCTCAGCGGGGAGGCGATGCTCTGGATTAATCGGCCAGAGTTCCACCGCAACATCCAATTCACTCAGGGCGGTTTGCTCCACCCAAACCACGAGGGCAACGGGTTCTTGGCCGTCTTCTAGGACTAATAATTTACCGCGTTCGATGGCCCGCGATCGCGATCGCATGGCGATCGCCGGTTCAGGCACGGTCAAGATCCGATCCACCGCCTCCCAGGTCGCCGCGATTTCCCCCTGGAGCCAATCGCTCAAATGATTCAACGTCGATTCCGCCCACTGGCGCACAGTGACCGCTGCGGGCAGTTGGGCATAGAGGGCGGTGAAATCCTGGAGTTCTGCTAACGGCACATCCATCAGGCGATCCGGTTCCACAGGACAAAAGCCGAGCAGCGTCGCGGTGCTCCAGTCCGCATCAAACTGCACCGCCACACAGCCCGCCTGATCCGTTGCCGGTAGATAACAAGCAGTGTCCTCGGCCAAGACGGGGCGACAGGCCAAATGGCCAAACTCCGGAATATAGAGATCCGCCACATCGTGGAGGGTGCGATCGCGGGACTGCCACGCCCGACTTCCTGCCAAATCCGTCCGCACCCCCAGCCCGGTCAGGTGTTGATTCACCATCCACACCGCCAAGGTATTGCAATAAACCTGTTGGCGTTTGCGTTCGGCAGGATGGGCCGCCGCAAACGCCAACGCCGTAGCATGAGCAGCCGGAGAAATGCCCAATTCCAGAGCGGGCAGTGGGTCGTTAAGCATGGTCAGGGTTGAATCGTTCGAGAGGTTCATGGCTGAAGATAGGTGGTGAGTTGAGGATTGAGCTTGTCGAGTCCCCGCCGGTAAAAGCGGTAAATTGTACTGGGAGACACATCAAAATCAGCAGCAATTTCATGCCAGCGGTAGCCTTCCAAAACCCGCAGCCCCAACACTTGCAGCGTAATTTCCGGTCGTCCTTTGACATGGAGATCCCCCAAACAGCGATCGGGGTCTGTCTCAAAATACGTCCGAATATCTACTTCCGGTGTGGATTGTGGTCCCTGGGTGACTGGATCAGGCGGCACAGTGTTTAAATCTTCGATATTGAGCCACGGAGCGCGGCCACTCCCTGGTTTGTAATGGGGAATCACCTCTTGACGGGCTTCGTAAAAAAAGCGACGCCGAAAGAGAAAATTCACCCATTGCATCACCTCATATTCCGGGCGATAGTCTTCAATTTTGCGGTAGATGTGGGTCTGGAGTCGCTGTTTGGCTTCTTCATAAATTTGGTCGTATAAATGGACGAATTCTGTCCGATAGGGGCGACTGAGCCGACCCGATTTTTGAATGGCTCGCAATAACCGATTCACCAGGATTTGGCGTTGGGGGCCAATGGGGTGTTTTTGGGCTGCGAGGGCAAGCTGTTTCAGGTGCTGATCTAGATCATCCATAGGGCCAGAATTGAATTTCCCGATGCGATCGCAAGGTCTTCACTGTATATTCCGGTGTAAATCTATATTTTTTTACATCATCGCGAAAAACGTTAGATCATTCTGCATAAAATCACCCGAATTTTCAGATAACAAAGATAAGCCCCCCTGTTGTTTGTGAGCGTTTTAAGCCTATGCCTGCTCTGCGCGTTTTGCTCGGTTCGAGTTCAATCCTGTTCTGTTGGGCGATGCTTGCCCAGGCTGCGGTGGCTCAATCAATCACCCCGGCTGTCGATGGTACGGGGACGGTGGTGAATCCCAATGGCACTATTTATGACATCACGGGTGGCACGACGGCGGGGACGAATCTTTTTCACTCGTTCCAACGGTTTGGCTTGAGTACGGGTGAGGTGGCGAAGTTCTTCAGCGATCCTGCGATCGCGAATATCTTCGGCCGCGTCGTGGGCGGCGAAGCCTCAATCATCGACGGCCTGATCCAAGCTACCCCCAACCTCTACCTAATGAACCCGGCGGGTATCGTCTTCGGCCCCAACGCCTCCCTCAACGTGGGCGGCGATTTCGTCGCTACCACGGCCAACCAGATCGGGTTTACGGGCGATCGCTGGTTTAATGCCTTTGGCTCGGTGGACTACACCAATCTTTTGGGTGCGCCTGTGTCGTTTGTGTTCACGGAAAATAACGGGGTCATCATCAATCAGGGCAATTTGGAGGTGGGCAAGAATAAGGCGATCGCGTTTCTGGGCAGTGGTGCGGTGTCGGTGGGTTCGTTGACGGCTCCGGATGGGGTGATTGCGATCGCTTCTGTCCCTGGTACGGGTTTAGTCCGTCTCTCGCAACCGGGCAGTCTCTTAAGTTATGAGTTTGAGCCGCAACCGGGCCAGATGATTGGCACGCATGATGTGGGGGCGTTGGTGTCGGGGGCGGTGGGTGTACCGCAGGAGTTGCCGTCGGGGTCTACGGTGGTGTCGGGTTCGGTGAGCGCAGCAACATCGGAAGCGCGGGGTTTGGATATCACGATGCGCGATCTGACGGCGGCTGGTGGCATTACGGCGCAGGCGGATCGGAATGTGCTGGTAGACGGGGATATTTCTGCCACTGGAGATGTGCGATTATTGGGCGATCGTGATGGCATTGACGGCGGCAGTTTGGTGGTTACTAATGCAGAAATTCGGACAGGTGGGGGAGATTTTGAGGGGAGGGGAATAGGAACGAACGATCAGGGTGCAGGTATAACAATTCAAGACAGCTTGGTTGATTCAGGAACAGGTAATATTCGTTTAACTGGACGAGGAGCGGAGCGGATCAATGTAGGAGATAATTACGGTTTAGCTATTGCCAGATCAAATATACAGTCTTCTGAATTTGGCAATATTTTATTGTCTGGTATTGGAGGACGTGGGGTTGACATCAACAAAACACAAGTTGGATTTAATTATGGAATATTTATCAATAGTAGCCATATAAGATTAGATGGTTTTGGCGACCTTTCCGTAGAAGGTACTGGAGGACACTTGGGATGGAGTAATTATGGTCTCAGAATTCACGGTGGTTCAGTATACGCAAATAGGGGGAGCATTAATTTACAAGGGCATGATGTGACTAATTTGAATTTAGGTACTAAAGGACAGAGGGGAGTAAATATAGAAAGTACTTTAATATCTACATCCATTGAATCCGATAAGTCAATAGAAATAATAGGCTCATCATTATTTCATCTCGGCATGAATTTGCGCGTACCTACTTTTAGGGCTGGCAGTGGTGGCATTGTAATCGATGCAGGCAATAGCTCTATAATTGGAGAAAGTCCACGATTTTTGACATATAGATCTGGTGACATCACTTTGATTGCTAACAGTACAGTCGCCTTTCATTGGAATCCTATTTTCAGAACTGAGAATGGCAATCTCAACATAGACACTAAAACTTTTACTATATACAATGATGGCAATTCAAGTTTTATGTCTACGGGGTCAGGAAATATTAATATTAGAGTAGGACGAGTTTATAGTTATGTCGATTTCTTGACTCAGGGTGGAGACATTAATTTCCAGAGTATATTAATCGATTTTAAAGACTCTTCTTGGATTACCAATGGAGGCAATGTTCAAGCCACAACAATTAATTTAGACATTGACTCAATAAATACATCTTCTGATTTAGGGTCAGGTAATATATCGATAATCTCAACAGGTGATTTAAAGATTAATGATTCAATTAATTCATCTTCATTGGAAAGTGGAGGCAATGTTTTTATTGATGCTGGATATGGGCTTGAGATCTCCAATAATATAAATACATCATCATTGAACTCTAGAGGTGGTGATATATTTGTAAGAGCACAAGGTCGTTTTAGCAATAGAGATCTTAAGATTGGAGGATTTGTTGATTCTTCGGGAGGAACATTTTCTGGTGATATATCTTTAAACTCTGGACAAGCGATGCAGATTGATAATTATATTCAATCTGCTGGGAGGCTGGGAAGTGGCGATATATTTATAGCTGGTATGGATTCAATTCAAACCAACGATGTTATTTCTGATAGCTTTACAGATGCAGGAAATATAACGATTACAGGTGGATTTATTAATGGTGTTGAGCGTCCCACTGGAAATGTCGATACAACGGGTGGAATCATTAGTGCCGCTGGCGGTAATAATGGTGGAGATATCAAGATAACTGCTCGTGGAAATATCACAACAGGGACAGTTACCACATTCAACCCTGGCTTTAATGGTGACGGTGGCAGTATTTTACTCAGCAGTTCTGCCGGAGATATTGATACAACAAATGGCGATTTAATTACAGCTTCTGCATCGGGAAATGGTGGTGACATAACACTTTCTTCGAGAGAAGGATCTTTTACGGAAATAGTAAATGGAGCCAAGATTGTCAGGATTGCAGGAGGACATTTATATCTAGGAGATATAAATGCTCAATCCATCACAGCTCAAGGAGGGTCTATCGAGCTAGCTTCAGACAAAATCATCAATCCTCAAGGTGATATCGCCACCAACGACAATAGCCTTATACTTGGTGCTCAAACACAACTTGCATCTGATGTAACTTTCTCTGTCACCGACAACCCCCACATCTTAGGCGACAGCAACATCACTTTTGAGCAAACCTTAGACGGTAATTACAATCTCACTCTAGAAGCCACCACTGTTAATCTCAATGATTCGGTTGGCAACACCGATCCCCTCAATCAATTGACCGTCAACGGAACCCTCACCAACACCACTACAAACGCCACCCAAATCACCACTCACGAAACTATACGAACGGGTGACATCACTTCCCAAGAATTGATACATCTGCGCAGCCTCAATGCAGACATCCAAACCGGCAACCTCACAACCCCTAAAGATGTCGTTTTAGACGGTCAACATATTCAAACCGGAAACATTTCAACCGATACCCGCCTCACGATCGCGCCCCCTCAAACCCTCACCACCGGCCACATCACTGCCCCCACCATTGACCCCATCCAAACCCAAGGCGACCTAAGCACCGGCAACATCATCACCCAAAACCCCCTCACCCTCACCAGCAATCAAGGCGACCTCAGCACCGGAAACATCACCGCATCCGGTCAAGACGTGACCCTCACAGCCCCCCAAGATATCGCCACCGGATTTATTGACACCAGCCACCCCACCACCGGCGGCAACGTTCAGATTGATGGCGGTCATAACGTCAGGATTGACGGCACATTCACCGATCGCAACAACACCAACGCCAGCATCTCCACCGCAGGCGCAGACACCAGCGGCGCGATCGCCATTCAGCATGGGGGGGATGGAGCGGTTCCGTTTCGGGTAGGGGATGCGAGGGTGAACGGCTCCAGCGGCGCGATCGCACGCGGAACCCATGCAGACGGAACCATCAACCCAGGCAACGACTACCGCTACACCCACCGCCAAGACCAAGACCAAATCGCGATTATCTCCCGACCCGCACCGCCCCCCACGCCCAACAGCCCCACCCCACCCCCGCGCTCATCCCTAAACACCCCATCAACGCCCCCCCTCGCGGGTCAAAATCCCCTCGAAAACCTCGCCTATCTGATCGGGACTATTCTCAACGCCGAAACCGTCATCACTCGCGATGCCAGTAACCGCTATGCCTTCACCTGGGAAGTGCCGGACGCGAATTCTGAAAACGACAGCACGATCCTCAACGCCAGTGCTGCCGCTCCGGGGTTTGCTTTAAGCTCTTTACCCTCGTTGGGGATTGGCTTGAATCCGAGTATTGACCTCGGCCTAGGTCAGACTTCTAATGATTTGGTTTCGGACATTGATCAATTTTTAGAAGAACAATATGAAGAGTATTTTGAAGACGAAGATAAAGTGCCTGTGACGGCGGCTAGTGTTCGCCATATGCTCAAAACCATTGAGCAACAAACCAGCAAGCGTTCCGTTGTGCTCTACGCCCTCAATCGGCCCAACTTTTTGCAATTGTTGCTCATCGTTCCGGACGGGCCGCCGATTTCTAAAACAGTGCCACTCGTAACCTCCAGTGACATCGGGAGAACCGTTAGCCGTTTTCGGAATGGGGTGAGTAGTGTGACGCGATCGCTGGACTATCTCCAACCGGCCCAGCAACTCTATGATTGGCTGATTCGCCCTTACAAAGACACCCTCAACAACCTTAATGTTGATACGCTCATTTTCAGTATGGATGCGGGGTTGCGCAGTATTCCCCTGGCGGCGCTCCATGATGGGGAGCGGTTTTTAGTGGAACAGTACAGCGTGGGGATGATTCCGAGTGTGAGCCTCACGAATAGTCAGTATGCGCCGCTCCAGGATGCGCAAGTTTTGGCGATGGGAGCTTCGGAGTTTCAGCATTTACCCCCCCTGCCAGCGGTTCCGTTAGAGCTGGAAGCGATCGCACAACTCCGCAATTCGGGGACACCCTTTCTCAATCAGGCGTTTACCCTAGATGCGCTGAGGGTGAATAGCCGCGATCGCGATCGCAGCATCATCCACCTGGCCACCCATGCGAAGTTTCTCCCGATTCAAGACAATGGGGTCAACAACTCCTCTATTCAATTGTGGGATCAAGCGGCAAATTTTCGAGACTTGCGATCGCTCAATTGGCACAACGAACCCCAGGTGGAATTATTGGTGCTGAGTGCTTGCGAGACAGCCCTGGGCGATCCGAGGGCGGAACTGGGGTTTGCGGGGTTGGCGGTGCAAACGGGGGTAAAATCGGCCCTCGCGAGTCTTTGGAAAGTGTCCGATGTCGGCACATTGGGGTTGATGGCTTCGTTTTATGAGCATCTCAACGACCCAGATATCACCATCAAAGCCGAAGCCCTGCGCCAAGCCCAACTCGCGCTCCTACGAGGAGAGGTGAGTATCGCAAACGGCCGAATCGGCGAGATTGCGTTACCGGCTCAGTGGGGGAATGCTCAACAGGATCTCAGCCATCCGTTTTTCTGGAGTGGCTTCACCTTGGTGGGCAGCCCGTGGTGAGTTCCAAAAATTTTTCTCGTGTTGCACAAAAATAACAGCATCAGTGCAGACATAGTAGCGAGAGGCAACGTCAACGGTCTATTTGCTGCTCATGCCACTACCTTTTCATGCTGCAACCATGTTTAAAAAATCACAGCAAAACCCGGAAGTTAACCCATTTCAAGCCTTTATTTTGGAACCAATCCTGACCCCCAGTGCTTTGGTGGATACGGGGTTAGATGATTCACCGGATCTCGATGGGTTTGAGGGAGACGGGGATTTGTTTGATGATCAGGGCATCCAAGAACCGAATGCATGGGCGGCTGAGTTTGATGCGATGGCGATTGATCTGATTCCCTTCGCTGCGACCCAAGATCCAGACTACACCGGCGGGGTCTTTACGGTGCATGACCCGTCGGGCAAGGTGGAGATTGATTTTCTGTTTGATGGAGGGGCTTACGATCGCGGCGAAGTAGCGATCTTTAGTCTCACGGGCATGGAGGAGTTTGAAGCCGGGAGCCATGAGTTTATCCAGGAGGCGGCGCGGCGGGCGTTGACGAATTCGGAACTGGGCCATGTGGTGATTTCCGATGCCACCGATGGGGCGCGGTTTAGTGGCTCCATGGCAGGTGAAGGGGATTTCAATTCGGGTGATTATCAACGAGTGCAAGGATATCAAATGAAGGCGGGCGATCGCTTCGGGGTGATGCTCGCCGCGAACCATTCGATGGAAGAACTGATCGAAGGCAAAACCTGGAATGTACGGTTCTCCATGTCTACAGACGATACCAGCGATGCGCTCCAGTTCGGTCAGGTTGCCGATGTGACGGGCGATGGGAATACTTTCGCCTTTGAAGATTTGGACGTGAGCGGAAGGAGCGATCGCGACTACAACGACATCGTTTTCCAAGTGCGTGGCGCAACGGCTGAAACCGCCCTGA
This sequence comes from uncultured Spirulina sp., assembly GCA_964502285.1. GTDB lineage: Bacteria > Cyanobacteriota > Cyanobacteriia > Cyanobacteriales > Spirulinaceae > Spirulina. The sequence continues at coordinate 11,007 of CAZCWE010000061.1, forward strand.
TGGATGATGTGGTAGCCGATGGGCGCGATTGGCGCACCCAGGATATGGGTCAAGCGTTGATCGAATACGCCAACGCCTACACCGATAACATCGAGTACACTGCCGCGCAATTCGAGGCAGCACAGGAGTTTCAGCCCTTGGTGGGGGTGATTGATACGGGGGTTGATGCAGATGCGATCGGCTTGGATGCAGACGAGATTTTGACGGGTTCAGATTTCATCGACGGCGATGATAATTCACTCCTCGCAGCCGGTGAAGGGGATGACCACGGGACACAAGTGGTTGACCGGATCACTGAGGTGAATGACGATGCGCCGCTCTGGGTGGGGCGTGCGATCGGTTCGGGGCGCTGGGCAGAATCCCTCGTGGAGTTCGTCGATGCGGCGGTGGAATCAGAGCAACCTAACGCCGTGGTGAATCTCAGTTTTGACCTCACCCAAATTGATGATGATGGCAACGTCACCACTCGCACCGAATTCACACCGATGGAAATGGCGGCGCTGGAATATGCCCGCCACAATAATGTGTTAGTGGTCGCGGCTTCAGGGAATCAAGGCGCATTGATGTCGGCGTTGGGTCAAGCCTCGGAACAGTTCGACAACATCATCACCGTGGGCGCAGCGGAACACATCGACCCCAATGCCTCCAACTGGCAAGGCTACGATCGCGCCGCCTATTCCAGCTACGGCCAAGGATTGGACATCCTCGCCAATGGCGGCAACGGCACATCGATGGCAGCGGCCCAGGTGACGGGTGCGATCGCCCAAGTTTGGGCAGCGAATCCAAATCTGAGCTATCAACAAGCGATCGCGATCGTCAAGCAAACCGCAACGGATTTAGGCGACGCGAATCCCGATCTAGCAACAGGCGCAGGGCTGCTCAATGTCGCCGCTGCGGTGCATTTGGCGAAGACGATGAAAGCGGAGGAGTATGAGAAGGAGTTGCAATATGTGCCGTTGAGTTGGAGTGGTGAGGGTGAGTTTATCCCTATGGAACGGGCGGCAAATCCTGATGCGACGGGTTCGGGAATTTCTCTGGGTTCGTTTTTGAATATTTTTAAGAATCCAGTCAGTCAAGGTTTTACGAAGTTCCTCAAGAATATTTATGCACGGTTCTACAGCACTCCAAGTAACTGGTTTTTCCAGACACACCGAGGAACTGATAACCGTGTTTACACACGGTTCTACAAACCTCTCACCGGTGAATGGACGAGTTGGCAAAAAGCAGATCTCAGCAATGAAGTCACTTATCATCAGCCTGCTGTAGCAACCTTGAATGGTGTTGTTTATCAAACCCATGTAGGTCAAGACAATAAAATTTATACCCGTTCATCTACGGATGGTGTGACCTGGACAGGTTGGCAACGCCCCAATGTTGGGAATGAGCAAACAGATCATGCTGTAGCAATGGTGGCTTTTGAGGGTCGCTTATATCAATCTCATATCGGTAGTGACCAGAAAATTTATACGCGATCGTCTACGGATGGTGTGAACTGGACAGGTTGGCAACGTCCCAACATTCAAAATGAAGCGACTGAATATCCTATTGCAATGGCGGCACTTAATGGCAAGCTCTATCAAACCCATGTGGGAAGTGACCAGAAAATTTACACGCGGTCGTCTACGGATGGTGTGAACTGGACAGGTTGGCAACGTCCCAACATTCAAAATGAAGCGACTGAATATCCTATTGCAATGGCGGCACTTAATGGCAAGCTCTATCAAACCCATGTGGGAAGTGACCAGAAAATTTACACGCGGTCGTCTACGGATGGTGTGAACTGGACAGGTTGGCAACGTCCCAACATTGAGAATGAGCAAACAGATCGTGCTGTGGCAATGGCGGCGTTCAACGGTCGGCTCTATCAATCTCATGTGGGAAGTGACCAGAAAATTTACACCCGTTCTTCTACAGATGGTGTGAATTGGACGGGTTGGAAGCAGGAAAATATTGAGAATGAAGTTGCCCACAATGCGCCTGTTTTAGCCACTTTTGGTGGAAAACTCTATCAGTATCATGTGGGCAATGAACAACCTCCAGAAGATGGTGGTGTGATGTATTCTCGCTCAACAAGTGATGGTGAAAATTGGTCTGCTTGGGAAAATATGGATGGTGCGCGTACTCCGATTGAGTCTTCAGGAAATTATTATCCTGAGCTTGCATCATTGAGTGATTATGACTGGGATCAACAAAGTGGAGATGACAATCAATTTCGCTCAGATTCTCCCTTTGGCGGTGGTAATCAGATGCATTTGACGAGTGATGTAGTTCGGCAAGTCTATACAGATCTTTCCAATCATATTTTTGGCTATCGTGTGCATATGAATTCAGGGTATGCATATGATGATGGTTATTACAATTGGAAGAATCGTCATAAGTGGCACGCGGGAATTGATATGGGTTCACTATCAGGCACGCCTATTAAGGCAGTTATAGGAGGAACTGTTAAGTGGGTAAACTCGGACTTTATGGGAGTAGATAGTGATGATGGTAATCATTGGGTTTATGGTCACTTAGGAACTAAATATGTTTCCGAAGGACAACGGATTGAACCTGGAACAACTCTAGCTAAACTTGACGGGGCAAACCATTTACACCTAGAAGTTCAACATGGTTATGGTTACAAGCAAACTAATGGTGCTCATCCTAATCAAAGTTATGTGCGGAATGTAACAATGAGTCCCTTACAGGCTTACTGGCAATGGAAAAATAGCTAACGCGATCGCGCCCCAAACCCCATAAACGCGATCGCACCGCTGTCCCCAATCCACCCGGCAACGGTGCGTTTTGCGTTGGAGCGTGGGCGTGTCCGTAGGGGCGGATGCCCCTCCCCGCCAAGATTAGCCATAATCAAGGTAGAGTCACAGGGACGAAAATCATGTCAACCCCAACCGAAACACCCATGGGCAAAAT
>CAZCWE010000062.1:0-980 GCA_964502285.1 uncultured Spirulina sp.
GCCCTCACGAAGCGTTTATTCATCCAACTGCAACGCCGCCCCTCGACCCTGATGGCGGGGGTGATTCAGCCGTTGATGTGGCTTGTTTTGTTTGGCGCACTGTTCTACAATGCGCCGCAAAATCTCTTTGGAGATGACATCAATTATGGGCAATTTCTCGCGCCGGGGGTGATCGTCTTTACGGCGTTTTCCGGGGCATTGAATGCCGGGTTGCCGGTGATGTTTGACCGCGAATTTGGTTTTTTAAATCGGCTGCTTGTTGCGCCCCTGTCCTCCCGCTATTCCATCGTGGCGGCCTCGACGATCTACATCATTAGCCTGGCATTTTTACAAACGGCGGTGATCGTGGGGGCGAGTGCGTTCCTCGGTGCGGGGATGCCGAGTCTATGGGGGCTGGGCGCGATCGCGCTCATCGTCTTCTTGATTGTCCTGGGAGTGACGGCGCTCAGTTTAGGTCTTGCCTTTGCGCTGCCGGGTCATATTGAACTGATCGCGGTGATTTTCGTCACGAATCTACCCCTCCTTTTCGCCAGTACCGCCCTCGCGCCTCTGTCCTTCATGGCATCGTGGCTCCAATGGATCGCGGCGTTGAATCCCCTCACCTACGCGATCGAGCCGATTCGGTATCTTTATTTCAATGGTGATTGGTCGTTGGGAAGTGTGGTGATGGCTGCCCCCTGGGGTGAGATGAATTTTGCGGTGACGTTGGCGGTTTTGCTCGGTTTTGATGCGATCGCACTCCTGCTGATTCAGCCCCTGCTGCGCCATCGTTTCGCCTAACGCCTCGCCTAAAACTCTTTACACTGGACAGCAGCGATCGCATCTTGATCGCTGCTGTTGCTGATTTGATTCTGTTTTCTCGTCCCTAACTCCATCATGTTCTCACCCCGTCCCCAACGCATTGAACCCCAACCCGGCCAAGAATCCGTCTGGGACTATCCCCGGCCTGCGATCGCGCAACCCAGCACCAAGCACATTCA
>CAZCWE010000062.1:990-13826 GCA_964502285.1 uncultured Spirulina sp.
TCTTAGAAACCAGTCATCCCCCGGTCTACTACATCCCGATCGCGGACATCCAAATGCAGTATTTCAGCCGCACCGACCGCCACTCCCTGTGTGAGTGGAAAGGCGTGGCGAACTACTACACAATCACCGTCGGGGATACCGTGTTGCCCAACGTCGCCTGGCAATATCCCGAACCCACCGAGAGTTTTATGGCGATTCGAGATGCGATCGCCCTCTATCCCGCCCAGATGGAAGCCTGTTACGTCGATGGCGAAAAAGTCCAAGCCCAAACCGGCGATTTCTACGGCGGTTGGATCACCTCCGACATTGTTGGCCCCTTCAAAGGCGGCAGCGGCACCTGGGGCTGGTAAGGCGCTCTCTAATTCTGCAACAACAGAGAAGGGAACCGCTTCAAGCGATTCCCTTCTCTTGATTACTCATGCAGAGCCTAAAGCATCACATCAACAACCTAGAAGCTGAAGATCGTCCGCAACACAGCCGCGTAGAGTGGGTCATTCACAGCGCGGCCTTCAGGATTGAAGACGGCGTAGAATGCCGGAGCCAATTGGATATTGTCGGTCACATCAAAACGATATTCGATGTTCGCCATCAACGCAGATGAGTCATCATCAGGGGTTGCACCTTGAACACGAGCGGCGGTGGGCAGTTGACCAAAGCCGAGGCGCAGTACATCAGCTTCTTGGAAGAGGTCAGGGAAGGACAGGTTGAATGCCCAGTTCCAGATGTTTGCTGATTCACCTTTGTTAATCAGATAAGCACCAGTCGCAGATCCCACTTCAGCGAATGCTTCGGTGTAGCCCAACCAACCACTCACGTTGATGCTGTCGCTGACATCGTAGGAAGCAGAGACGTGATAGTGGTTTGCCGAAGTAGCCGTGTCCGCGAAGGGGGTAATTGCTTTGCTGGTGCCTGCGCTGCTGAGTCCACCAAAATCATCTCCACCTGGAGAATAACTCCGCATATACCCCACAGCCAATTGCAATTTGTCGAAATCAGCATTCAACTGGATAGGTAGCGCAATACCGCCAGCGAATACGCCACGAGTCGCGTTGTCAGCTTGACCGCTGAAGAACCCAAAGTCAAGGCCGAAGGTATCATTGATCTTGTAGTTTGCTGCCAGTGCCGCAGTTCCAGTGCCATTCCCGGTGTCATGGAATGCGGTGTTGTAGGCATTACCAATGGGGACATCGTCGTAGGAGTAGGGAGCGGTGCTACCAACATCAAAAACATCGTCGATGAAGGCACCTCGCGCGATGGCGTGGAGCATTAGCTTGTCATTCACTGGGAATTGATACCACACCTTGTCAACGTTGACGGCATTGTCTTCGTTCCCGTAAGCATTCAAGCCAGCGTTGCTGGTGCCGAGGTTTGCGCCGGAAAAGGCACCATTGAGAGCATTGCTGGTGTCCAGGCGAGTCCGTAAGCGATCTTGACCGGTGAAGCTGGTGTCGAACGCCAACCGAGCCCGGTAGTTGAAGGTTAGGTTTTCGTTGACCGGCAAACGAGCAGTACTCCCCCAAGGCGCACCGAGAGTCCAGACCACTTGACCAGCGAGTTTGGTGGTGGTGGAGAATTGGTTGTCTTCGAGGAAAGCAACGCGGGATTCGAGGTTGTCCACACGAGTGCCGAGCATGGCGAGTTCGGCTTCAAACTCTTCCATGAGGCGGCTCATGGTTTCGAGGTCTTCTTTGGTGGCGAAATCAGCGGTGGTTTCAGCGATGAGGCGCTCGATTTGTTGAAGACAGGCGTTCAAACCGGCTGCAAATTCGTAGCGGGAGAGAGCGCGGTTGCCCCGGTAGGTTCCGTTGGGATACCCCTTGAGACAGTCGTAGCGGCGCACAAGGTCATCGAGGGCTTGGAATGCCCAGTCACCGGGGGAAACATCGCTGAATTGGGAAGCACCGGTCAGGCCTTGGCCCATGGAACCGTTGCCTTCAGCGCTGTAGGCTTCAATTTGTTGCAGCAGGTCATTCGCGGATGTTTCGGTGCTGAAGGTTTGAGCCAGAGCATCACCAGACACCAACACGGCAGCACTCAGCGCAGCCGGCGTAACAAATAAGGCTTTTTTCAAATTCTTGGACATTGACTTTCCTCACACTATGGCCGTGAAATACACGATGGTTGACGTGTTTGAGAGCTTTAGTCAATCAACTAATCGGGGTTTGCTGCTTTACGACGCGAAAGGATATGCAATTTAGCGATTAGACTGATTGAACTTGAGCATGAGTAATATGACTCACATGGGCTAGATGTTAATTATTATGTTGGAGTCTGTCAAGCTAAACGTGAGTTTTTGTTGAAGTTCTGTGCATGGGTTGCTGTGCTTTGGATGGGGGGAGGGGTGGCGATCGCCGACCCCGGCATGATTTTACTGAAGATCACCGCAGAGAAACAAGAGCCATGAAAGAATATCTGATGAGTCTGATCAGTCTGATGGCTGTGATTTAAGATCCAAGGGCAGGGCTGGCAATTGTCGCGCAGTTTGAGCGGTTGAGTGATGATGCTAGTTCGGTAGATGCAGCTCTGAGTATGATTGGGTTTGCCGGGTTCACGGGTCTAGATTGAGTAGTTGAGATAGGGCACGCGATGAGTATGAGTACTGATGATCTTGACGTTGGACAGGACACAGTGGCAACGGAGTGGCTTGAGGGTTTGGTTCACCAGTGGCGATCGCACCTAGAGGCTGAACACCCGACCCTGCGCTTAGCCAAACGTCAGAGCATTGTGCAGTGGCTGCTAGGGGATGATCCGGATCGCCTGTTGCAACTCGATGCCACCTATCGACGGATTACATCCCAATCAATGGACTATCGCTATCGAATTCTCTGTCAGCGATATTTGAATCACAGTCCGGGCAAGGCTTACCAAAATTTGATTCAGCGGTTGGGCTCGTTGATGGTGGTGCGCAACAAAATTCGCACTTGGGTTGCCCTGAGTCGCGATCGCCATCGTGCCGTTGCGGATGTGTTGCAGGAGGTGATTCAGGAAATGCTGAACAGCGATCGCTACATCCAAACCTCCATTGCGTTTATTGCCCAATGCACGCCTGAACCGACCCTACGCAACGCCTTACTGTTGGCCAGCATCGAAGAATATTGCATGCGCCCCATCCGCAACCAACCGTTGCTGGTGTATCGGTTTGTGAACTATCTGCGGCGATCGCAACGGGGGGGGATGACCCAAGTGCCCCAAGCCGAACGGATCAAGATGATTTCTGAAGAGATCAGCCTGGATGAGGGGGAATTCTCCGTCAGCTTGTTTGACACTGAGGCGGTGAGTGATTACCAGGCGGCGCAGGCGTGGGAAGAGCAGCAGGTAATGCGCCAGGTGGTGCAACAGGAGTTTGAAGCCTATCTCCGGGAGAATGTTGAACCCTTGGCGGTGGATTGGTTGCGGCTGTATTTACAGGGCAACTCTCAAGAGGCGATCGCCCAAGAACTCCAGCTTCCCGTCAAACAGATCTATCGACTCCGAGAAAAAGTCAGCTACCATGCCGTGAAAATTTTTGCCATCAAAGGCCGCCCGGAACTGGTAGCCAATTGGCTGCAAGCCTCTATCCATGAACATAACCTCGGCTTAACGCCTTCCCAATGGCAGCGGTTTTGGGACGAGTTAACGCCGCAACAACAGCAACTCGTCGGCAAGCTCAAAATGTCCGAATCCATTGAAAAAATTGCCACGGATTTGCACCTCAAAAAGTCCCAAGTCATGGCGGAATGGGGCAAGGTGTACCAAAAGGCTCAAGAGCAGCGCACCGCCGATTAGCACCGCTACAGGGCTGAGATCATGGGGAGCATGGTGGTGAACCCCTTACGCGGAGGTGAAGCCGAGAGAGGGGGTGATGGGGTGTTTGGGTTTGGGGGTCGCGATCGCCATCGGTTTCGCCAGTAGATATTTTCGGGTGAGGGTTTCGATGCCTTCAGCCTTGAGGGGTTTTAAGAGTAATTCATTTGCCCCCACCATTTTGGCCCGCACATAGTCCACAATACTTTTGCTCCCGGTCATCAACACCACAGGCACGTTTTGCAGGGAGGGAACCCGCCGCAGGTGAGAACAGAGTTCGTAGCCGTTCATCACCGGCATCACGAGGTCAATTAGGAGCAAATCCGGTTGGTGCTGCATCAAGGTGGGCAGGGCTTGCACCGGGTCTGAAATGCAGAGACTCCGAAACCCCAATTTCGTCAGGATTTGTTCGAGGTTGTAGCACACTTGGGGGCTGTCATCGATGCAGACGACGAGGGGACGGTGGGAAATGGCGCGTTGGGTAGCGATCGCCGTTTGAGCAACGGGAGTTTTGCAATCATTGATAGCGTGGAATTTCATCAGCCCTTGCTTGAGGTAGTAGTCCAAGAGGCGCGTCACCGCCACAAAAGACTGCTTGAGGATGACCATTAGATCCCAGATTGTCCGCTGACCATTGAAAATTGCCTGGAGCTTGAGCACCGTTTCACCTTGGGGCACGTCTAGCTCAGGTTCCGTCAGCAAAGACGGCGCACTGTAGAGATCCAGCGGGGTCAAACCAATGCTGTGCCATTGTGCCTGTGCCTCGCGAACCTCATTAAAGATGGGTTTGAGGGATGCGATCGGCAGCGTCACATCGGCGCGGGTAATGCTCTCCATTTCCCACCCAGCTTTCCATTGGCAATTCACCTCAGCTTCAAGGGTCATCGCCACCAAAATTTCATAGAATACGGACTCAATAATGCGTTGTGCTTTGGTAATACTGAACGTCTGTTCAGCGACACCTTGCAGGAGATAGTAATATTCCCAGGGTTCTTTGGGCGTGGCGGGGATCTTGGGCATGGTGCAGTGGTGCTTTTTAATCGCCCGGTGCCAGCGTCGCACGCGATGCTGAGGATGAATGGCGTAGGCGATCGCCCCTTGATACAGATAAATACAGCATCGCTGCTGGCGAGTTGTCAGGACAAGTTGACCAGTTGCCGCCTTTTGCTGAAGCGTTGTAAGAATTTGGTAAACCTTGACCAGGGCAGTGTGATCAACCGTCATAGTGACAACTCACAATTCATTAAATAAAAACGAAGTTAGCTTAAGCTTAGATACAAATTGTGAAAATGTTGTGAAGACACGCCCCTAGGCGCGATCGCGGTTCATCAGGTGCATCCCGGCCATGACTCGCTCGATCGTCTTCGAGTCGGGCTTCAGACTGCGGGCGGCCCCACCTGGGGCACAATGCGATAGTGAAAAATCTGTTCAAAGGCACGGATGATCTCTGCCCGCACCTGCGCCATCGTCACCTCCGGCACAAACTGCACCAACGATCCCACCGCGCGATCGTGAATCCCACAGGGCACAATCTGCTCAAACCCCGCCAAATCCGGGCAGACATTGAGGGCAAACCCATGCATCGTCATCCACCGCTTCACCTTAATCCCGATCGCGGCCACCTTCACCCCCTCCACCCAGACCCCCGTTAAGCCCGGAACCCGTTCCCCCTCCACTCCAAACGCGGCCAAGGTCTGAATTACCACCGCTTCTAATTGCCGCAAGTACCAATGAAGATCGGGCTGGTGGCGGCGCAGATTCAAAATCGGATAGCCCACCAACTGCCCCGGACAGTGGTAGGTCACTTCGCCGCCGCGCTCGGTGCGGTGCAAGGCGGCGGGGCTGTGGTGGGGGTCAAACTTGAGATGGTCGAGGGTGCTGCCGGTGCCGAGGGTGTAGACCGGCGGATGTTCGAGCAAGAGCAGCACATCGTCAAGGGCGGGATTGTCTAAGCGAGCGTTGAGGAGCGATCGCTGCCACTGCCAGACCCTCTGATACTCCAGACAATCCAGGGAATAGAGGTGACAACAGGGCAGTGCATCCATCATAAATGTGGAGAAAGAACCGACATCTTGTCAAGGACTATCACAGGATGCAAAGGATGGTAAAGAGAAGTCAAGAGGTTACGTTCTCCAGAATACAAAGTGCTAGGGTGAAAGTATAGAGATCAATCATTTAAGGAGTCAACCAGATTAACCCTTAAGGACATTGAATCATGGTTGCAAAATTCAGTTCAATCATGGCGGCGAGGTTAACCTCTCATGAGCATCGTTCCACTCATTCATCCGTCCTTAAATCGGCACAGTAGCAGCAAAAGAGGCAAATACATCTCAATTCCTCAGCAAAGTCCTGCTACGTTACCACTGTTGATCGGAACGCTTGTATAAGTTTTTCCTGTCGTCCATCTAGTCCATCTTAAATTCAATCTACTAGATTGGTCTGACTTCCATCCTACATAATGGAGTAGTTCAAATATGAAGCTTTTAATCCAGGGCAATAATATTACTGTTACGGATTCGATTCGTGATTATGTGCAACAAAAGCTGGAGAAAGCTGTCAAACATTTTCAAGGTATCACCACTACGATTGATGTGCATCTTTCTGTAGCGCGTAATCCCCGCATTAGCCACAGTCATTCCGCAGAGGTGACGGTTCATGCCAACGGGACGGTGATCCGTGCGCAAGAAAACAGCGCCGATTTGTATGCCAGTATTGACCTTGTTGCAGATAAGATCACACGGCAGCTTCGCAAGTATAAAGAGAAGCACCTGCATAAGACGCAATCTCAGCCGAAAACAGCAGTACGCCTTGACGAGCAGATTTTGACGGAAGATCTGATTGGCGATCGCGCCCCGGAACTGCCCGAAGAAGTGGTGCGGATGAAATACTTTGCGATGCCGCCGATGTCCGTCGAAAATGCCCTGCATCAGCTTCAATTGGTGGATCACGACTTCTATGTGTTCCTCAACGAAGAAACCAATGAAATCAACGTGATCTACATCCGGAATCATGGTGGCTTTGGGGTGATTTCGCCCCGCAATGGCAGCCATGCCGCCAATGGTAAAGTCTCGGCTGATTCCGCCTCTCATATCAATGCCTAAGCCAGCGGTGGACGGGTAACCTCGTCTCGATCCTGAGCGTTTAAAAACGGGTGAGTTACTGACTCACCCGTTTTGCTGTTTATGGGAGGGTTCAGGGCTTCTCGCTTCACCCCATCGGTTAAGGCAGTCGGCTGTAGAGTTCCGTCATCCGTCGGAGGCGATCGCACAACTCCGGCTTCAGCATCGACTCTTCATAGCGCCATCCCCAATTCCCCTGGGCCGCACTGGGCATATTCATCCGCGATTCTGTGCCCAACCCCAATACATCCTGCAACGGATAGATGGAAATTTGGCCCACCGAACTCATCGCCATCCGAATCATCGCCCATTCGATCGGTTCAGGGGGTTTACCGCCGAGGTAATCATAAACCCGCTGCTTGGCTTCTTCATCGCGGGCATTAAACCAGCCCACCGTCGTATCGTTATCGTGGGTTCCCGTATAGACCACACAGTTTGGCCCATGGTTAAAGGTGAGAAACGGATTACCGGGCCCGGAATCAAAGGCAAAATGGAGCACCTTCATCCCCGGAAACTCGAAGCGATCGCGCAGAGCTTCCACTTCCGGGGTAATCACGCCCAAATCTTCAGCGACAATCGGCAACTGGCCAAGATCCGCCTTGAGGATTTCAAAAAATTCCGTCCCAGGTGCTTCCACCCATTGCCCGTTCGTGGCCACCGTTTCGCCACCCTCCACAGACCAAAACGATTCAAAGCCTCGGAAATGGTCAATCCGCATCAGATCAACATAGTTCAGCATCCCCTCGATCCGATTTACCCACCATTTAAATTGGGTCTTTTGGAGGGCTTCCCAGTTGTAGACCGGGTTGCCCCAAAGTTGGCCCGTGGCGCTGAAATAGTCCGGCGGAACCCCGGCCATTTGAGAGGGTTCGCCGGTTTCTGGGTCGAGGCAAAAAATGCCCGGATTCGCCCACACATCAACGCTGTCGTGGGCTACGTAGATCGGAATGTCTCCGAACATTTGCACCCCTTTATCATTGGCGTACTGCTTCAGGGTTGACCATTGCCGGAAAAACTCCGACTGCATGTACTTATGAAAAAAGATTTCGTCGTGGAGTTGTTCTTTTGCGAGGCGGAGGGCTTGGGAATCGCGATTTTTGAGGGGGGTATCCCATTGATGCCAGCTTTTCCCATTTTGAGCGGTGCGAATGGCCATGAAAAGGGTGTAGTCATCGAGCCAATCGGCTTGGGCTTCGCAAAATTCGGTAAAGACTTTCTTGCGCTCTAGGGTGGCTTTGCTGAAGAAGGCGTGACTGGCCTTACGTAGCAAGGGCAGCTTGATGTTGATGGCGGCTTCGTAGTCCACCTGGTAGGGGGTGAAGGTGGGGAGATGAGCAAAGTCCAGTTCAGTGAGGAGGTCTTCGGCGACGAGCCACTCCAGATTAATGAGCAGGGGGTTACCGGCTAGGGCAGAGTAGGACATGTAGGGCGAATTGCCGAAGCCGGTGGGGCCAAGGGGCAAGACTTGCCAAATTTGCTGCCCGCTGGCTGCGAGGAAGTCTACGAAGCGATAGGCTTCTTGACCGAGGTCGCCGATTCCGAAGCGACCGGGAAGGGAGGTGGGATGGAGGAGGATGCCGCTTGCTCGCCGCGAAAATGCCATAGCGTTTCTAATATATGTGTCGATAACAGCGCGATTCTTTTGCACTGTACGGCCTGATCCGTTGAGAAATCAAGGATCAGGCCGGAATTGGGGGGGGAGTTCAGGGGATGAGGGGGCGATCGCATCCCTGCGATCACGTTACGGGTTCACCATTTGAGCAGGTTGAATTGCTCCATATCCACCGTGTCCCGGTTGCGATAGATGGCCAGAATAATCGCCAAACCCACGGCGGCTTCGGCGGCGGCTACGGTAATCACGAAGATCGAAAAGACTTGCCCTTTGATCCCCTCTGGATCGAGAAAGTTAGAAAAACTCATCAAGTTCAAGTTAACCGCATTGAGCAAAAGCTCGACGGACATCAAGACGCGCACCACGTTCCGACTGGTGACGAGACCATAAATCCCGATGCAGAACAGGGCGGCGGCTAACAGAAGAAAAAATTCAAGTTGAAGTTGCATAAGATCTACAGAAAAGATGTCAAGGGTGTAGGGGTCTGGGGTAGGGTTAGCGATCGCTGACCGCGCCCGTCAATTCCCGCGGCCGCTCCGGTAAAGTGAGGGCCTCTTGGGTATCCGTCGCCGTCTTCTCAGGAATGAAGTCACGGCGGGCCAAAATAATCGCCCCTACCATCGCCATCAGCAGCAACACCGACGCTAACTCAAAGGGCAACAGGTAATCACTAAAGAAATGTTTGCCGATTTGCACGACGGTGCTACTGAGCACCACGGTGGTATCCACCACCCACGGCGTTGCCAGCACCATCGTACTGAGGAGCGCAAACAGTCCCACACAGACCACCGCTGTCGCCCCTTGCCGGAGCCACCGATTCCCCATGGGCTTAAACGTTTCTTGCTTGTTCACCAACATGATGGCAAACAGAATCAGCACATTAACCGCGCCCACATAAACCAAAATCTGTGCTGCTGCCACAAAGTCAGCATTCAGTAAAACGTAAAGGCCCGAAATACAGAGAAAAACGCCCCCCAACAAGAAGGCGGAGTAGACAATTTTGTCAAATAGAACCACACCCAAGGCGGCAGCAATCATCAAAACGCCTAAGAGGCCAAAGGAAATGAGTTGAACATCTTCTGCTAAATTCACGCGAAATTATCTCCTAGAAGGGGTCGAGGGGGTGGGGGCATCGGAGACGACACCGCCCACGGGTATAGATCAATGAGGGGTAGGGCTTAGTCGCTCTCGTCTGTTTGATCAGCCTTGGCTTGGGCTTGGGCGACGATCGCTTCGGGCCGTTGACCCGCCCGCTGAGCACCAGCCGGGAGATCGTGGCCATCCACCACGCCCTTCGGCAGATAGGCAAACTCGCGAACCGGCGTCACCATCGGATCTTGCGTCACCTTGTAGGGCAAGCGTCCGAGGGCCACGTTGTCGTAGTTGAGTTCGTGGCGATCGTAGGTGGCCAACTCATATTCCTCCGTCATCGAGAGGCAATTGGTCGGACAATATTCAACACAGTTCCCGCAGAAGATACAAACCCCAAAATCAATACTGTAGTGATTGAGCTTTTTCTTCTTGGTTTCCTTGTCAAATTCCCAATCCACGATCGGCAAATTGATCGGGCAGACGCGCACACAGACTTCGCAGGAAATGCACTTATCAAACTCATAATGAATCCGACCCCGATACCGTTCGGAGGGGATGAGTTTTTCATAGGGATATTGCACCGTGACCGGTCGCCGCTGCATGTGGTCAAAGGTAACGGAAAGACCCTGACCGATAAACTTCGCAGCTTGGACTGTCTCTTTGGCGTAGTCCCCGACTTGTTTGAGAAAGTTAAACATGAGGTTTCAGGGTAGGTAAACGAACATTAGCCACCAAAGGCCACCGGAAACACCAGTTTGAGACCAGCGGTGAGCAAAAGATTAACTAAGGCAATGGGGAGCAAGAACTTCCAGCCGAGGTTTAAGAGTTGGTCAATGCGCACGCGGGGGAGTGTCCAACGCAAGAGCACCGCGAGGAAGACCAAAATGTAGGCTTTAAGGATGGTCATAATAATGCCCAACGAAGCCGTCAGCATTTGTAACCAGGGGGTGGTTTCACTCACGCCGAGCCAACCGGCAAGCTGATCGAGGGGAACCGGAAATTCCCAACCGCCGAGGTAGAGAATGGCGACGATCAGGGCCGATAACACGAGGTTAATGTAAGACCCCACATAGAAGAGGGCAAACCGCATGCCGGAGTATTCGGTTTGATACCCGGCGACGAGTTCTTCTTCGGCTTCGGGGAGGTCAAAGGGAAGGCGTTCGCATTCGGCTAAGGCTGCAATCCAGAAAATCAGGAATCCCACGGGTTGCCGCCAGATGTTCCAGCCGAGAATGCCGTAGGTGCTCAAACTGTTGGACATCATCACGATCGCTAACACCGCCAGCGCCAGGGGGATTTCGTAGCTGATCGACTGTGCCGCAGCGCGGAGTCCGCCGAGGAGTGAGTATTTGTTGTTGGAGGAGTACCCGGACATCAGCAGGCCAATGGGGGCAATGCTAGAGAGGGCAATCCACAGGAAGATCCCGACATTGAGGTCGGTGATCAAAAGGTTTTGTCCGAAGGGGACGATGAGATAGGACAGGATGACAGGGATCACCACCAAGACGGGGCCGAGGGTAAAGAGCCACGGATCGGACTTGTTGGGGGTGACATCTTCTTTGAAGACGAGTTTAAGGCCATCCGCAACGGGTTGAAGCACACCGAGGGGGCCGGCAAATTCTGGGCCAATCCGTTGTTGTGCCGCTGCTGAGACTTTGCGCTCTAGCCAAACGGTGACGAGGACTCCGACGACGGCTCCGATCACCACGAGGACCATTGGAAGGGGTATCCAAAGGGCACGGGCGACATCTTGAGGGAGTCCGAATTCGGTCAGAGTCTGGATAAAGCTTCCTTGCAGATCGATTCCTGAATTCATGGATTTCAGCCGTTAACAGCGTTAGACGCAGGGATAATTCCTGCCGTGATTACTGATTATTCAGTATATCGTGGGACGTTGCTTGGTCTGACGTGAAGTGAGGGCGATCGCAAATATCAATGATGAGTTTGGCTGATTAATCCCATCATTCTCGCTCTGCTCTAGCCCACGCCATGTTTCGTCAAAATTCCCAACACCTTCGGCCCATTAATCGGCTTACTCAAAAAGTCCGTCGCGCCCACCACCTTGGCCCGCACCCGATCCACCAAGCCATCATTACTCGTCAAGATCACCACCGGCAAATCTTTAAACTGGCCCACCCGGCGGATTTGGCTGCAAATTTCATAACCATTGGCAATGGGCATCATCAGATCAAGCAGGACAAAATCCGGCTTTTTTTGCAACAGCGTCGGCAGGGCCTGCACCGCTTCTTGAATCCAAATCACCTCGTAGCCTGCTTCTTGGAGTAGATCTTGCAGGGCGTGGCCGATTTGGGGGCTGTCATCAATGCAGATCACCAGACCCTTTGACTCAGCGGGCCGGTGTTCAGCTTGGGCGTGCGTTCGCAGTGAGGGTGGGGTGTCAGATGGCGGGAGTGGGATGGGGCCCGGAATGTCGTTGATTTCGGCGAGGCCGATGTAGTGTTTCCGAATGTAGGGCAGCAGAGATTTTGTGATGCCCGCCACATCGCGTTTGAGCAAGATGGCGATATCCCGCAGGGTGCGCTTGCCGTTGATTAGTTCTGCGAGTTGTTGGTAGACCTTGGGGGGGGTGGAGCTTTGGAGGTGGCCGTGTTGTTTGATGACCGGGGCGAGATTGGGTGAGCAGAGGGCGAGGCCCGCTTTGGCCCATTGGTCCCAATCGGCTTGGGCAATATCGAGCGCGGTGTCAATTTCAATCGTCCAAGAGCGCGGCAAGATGGCCGTGTCTGCCGTTGAGGGGCGCACACCGAGGCGGGGCGTGAGGCTCAAGGGTTCGGACGAGTTGCCGGGGTGGGGGGGAGATTGTTCGACGGCATCGCTGAGGAGTGCCAGTTGGAAGGCTTGGGAAATTTCAAAGAGAACTTCCGTGACAACACCGTGAATAATCTGCATTACGGTGTCGGTGTTGGCCAGTTGACGGGTGGCCAAGAGGGTGAGGATTTGATAGTTCCAGCATTCAAATTGGTCGTTTTGACGGACTTTGATTTGTTGGGCGGTTTGGGTGAGTTGGTGGCAGAGCAGTTGTCGCCGCCAACGCCGCATGGCATGGGGCCCGCCGGATGCCCAGGCAAGACGACCAAGGGCGAGATACAGACTCCAGGTTTGGTTCGGGGCAATGGTTAGATCAATGCGTCCAGTGAATTGATGACTCTGGAAACAGGCAAGTTGCGATCGCAATTGACCAGTACCACCCCTGGACGGATTCTCCATAA